>NZ_RZOF01000530.1:0-2629 GCF_003998955.1 Mesorhizobium sp. M4B.F.Ca.ET.017.02.2.1
CGCCGGCGGCGCGGATGTGCCTGAGCTTGGCCGCGATGCCGGTCTTCTCGTCGTCGAGAATGACGGACTCGACGATTTCCAGCGACAGTTTCTGCGGCGCCAGCCCGGCCTTTTCCAGCGTTCCGAACAGGAATTTGTCGAAGTCCGGCTCGCGCAGCTCGGTGCCGGAGACATTGACGGCGAGCCGCCCGAAATCGATGCCGGCCCGGTCCCACTCCGCCGCCTCGTTGATCGCCTTGGTGATGACGATCCGGCCGATCTCCGGCATGAAGCCGCATTTCTCGGCGACCGGGATGAATTCGCCCGGCGAGATCATGCCGCGAGAGGCATGCTTCCAGCGCACCAGCGCCTCGATGCCGCTGATCTTGCCGCTGGTCAGCGACACCTGCGGCTGGAAATAGACCTCGAACGTCTTGTCGGCGATGGCCGCGCGGATGTCGTGCTCGAGCTGCTTGCGGTAGTCGAGCTCGCGCCGCAGCTCCTCGGAGAAGAACGAGAAATTGCCGCCGCCGAGCTTCTTGGCCGAGTAGAGCGCAAGGTCGGCGTGGACAAGCAGGTCCTCCGCATTGTCGGCGTCGACCGGATAGACCGCGATGCCGGCGCTGGCGCCAGGCAGGATGGTCGTGCCCTGGAAGGTGATCGGCTCGTTGATCTGCTCCAGGATGCGCCTGGCCAGCATGTTGATGTCCTCGGTGCCGCCGGCGCCGTTGAGGATCATCACGAATTCGTCGCCGCCGAGCCGGGCGCACAGATCCGAGGCGCGGCAGGAGTCGCGCATGCGCTGCGCGGTTACGACCAGCACGTAGTCGCCGGCCGCGTGGCCTAGCGTGTCGTTGATCTGCTTGAACCGGTCGAGGTCGAGCTGGATCACCGCCAGCCGCTCGCGCCGGCGATGCGCGCCCTTGATCAGTGTGTCGAAATGATCGGTCAGGAAGGTGCGGTTGTGCAGTCCGGTCAGCCCGTCATGCACGGCGATGAAGGCCATCGAGTTGCGCGCGTCGACCAGCTCATGCGTCTTGCGCAGGATGGCCTTCGACATCGGCCTGAAGATGAACAGCGCCACCAGCACGATGACGCCGATGGTGGCGAAGAACAGGGTGCGGTGGAGATCGAGCAGCTTTCCCGAGCGCTCGTCGGCGAAGGCACTGATGCGCTGGCCGAGCGCGGCATAGCCCGACAGCGTCGCATTGGCCACGGAAGCGTCGAGATCGACCCGGTCGGCGCCGCCCTTGTAGCCGTCGACGCCCGTCGTCAGCTTGGTCTCGAATGAAGAGATAAGGCGTTTGCCATTGGCGATCAGGCCGACCGAGAAGTAGTCGAGATGGAACGGCTTGGCGAACAGCACGTTCTCGATCGACTTCGGATCGAAGCGCGCCGGCGACATCGGATCGGCTCCCGTCTTGTCCAGGAGCAGGTCGTAATTGGTTTCGAATTCGACGGTCGCCTGCTTGAGCGCGGCAACGAGGGCCGGCTGCTTGTCGCGCGAGGCGGCGCCGGTCGCGCCGGCCAGGAAGACGATGCGCTGCGACAGCGCCTTCTGCATGCTGACGATGTTGATCAGCGTGTCGTTGTTCTGCTGCGCCGCCATCATCTGCTGCAAGAGCACGAACGAGCCCATCACCATGGCGGCGATGATCAGCAGCGCCAGCCAGTAGCCGCTCTTGATCAGCAAGATCAGCTTGCGCGAAACGCTCTGCACCGGCTGCTGCGACATTTCAGGGCGACCCCTCCCGCCGACGGAATCCCGCCTTGGTTTCGTTCTGCGAACACCATTGACTTGAAAGGGTTAACAGGCAGGCAAGCGGCCCGGCCGGTTGCGCGGGCAGAGAGGGAAAGCTGCGGAGATGGTTATCATGTTCTTTCACCGCGTCGATGCATTTGAACGCATCGTCGCTCGCACCGCTGAAATTGAGAGCCATGCGGCTTTCGCCGCGCCACCGAAGCCGTCGCTTTTGCGGTGGATTTTTCGGTCGTGCGGGGCGACAGTCCGGCTCGAACCGAACAGGGCTGGATCATGAGCACAGCATTCCTTTCCCACATCGACAACGAACTTGCCGGGCTGAAATCGGCCGGCCTCTACAAATCCGAGCGGGTGATCGCCTCGACGCAGTCGGCTGAGATCGAGGTTGGCGGCGACAAGGTGCTGAATTTCTGCGCCAACAACTATCTCGGCCTCGCCGACAGCGCCGAACTGCGCGAGGCGGCCAAAGCGGCGCTCGACCGCTATGGCTACGGCATGGCCTCGGTGCGCTTCATCTGCGGCACGCAGGAGGAGCACAAGCAGCTGGAGGCGACGATCTCGTCCTTCCTCGGCATGGACGACACCATCCTCTACGGCTCCTGCTTCGACGCCAATGGCGGCCTGTTCGAGACGCTGCTCGGCGAGGAGGACGCCATCATCTCCGACGCGCTGAACCATGCCTCGATCATCGACGGTGTCAGATTGTCCAAGGCCAAGCGCTTTCGCTACGCCAACAACGACATGGCAGATCTCGAAGCGCGGCTGAAGGAGGCGAAGGATTGCCGCTTCCGGCTGATCGCCACCGACGGCGTGTTTTCTATGGACGGCATCATTGCCAACCTCAAAGGCGTCTGCGATCTCGCCGAGAAATACGACGCCATGGTCATG
>NZ_RZOF01000531.1:0-2628 GCF_003998955.1 Mesorhizobium sp. M4B.F.Ca.ET.017.02.2.1
GGCGGAGATGATCTTGGTGTATTCGTCGAGCGCCGGCCCGTAATTCTTGGCGTACCACTCCATGTCGAGCGCGATCTGCTTCTTCATGTTCTCGGGATCGACCGGGTTGATGCGCTTCTTGTCGGCGGGGATCAGCGCGTCGGCGGCCGGATTGGCCGGGCCCTGTCCGAGCTTGTCGAACATGACCAACTGCTTTTGCGGATCCTGCGCGCTGGCGATGAACTTCATCGCCGCGTCCTTGCCGCCGGGGTTGTTCTTCAGGACGGCCAGCGCGCCGGGCGAGATCAGGCCCTGGTCCCAGATGAATTTGATCTTGCCGCCGGAGTCCTGCTCGATCAGCGAGGCGCGCGTCGACCACACGATCGCCATCGAGGCCTCGCCGTTGAGCAGCACGCTCTGGCTTTCGGCGCCGCCACCCCAATAGGCGACGACGTTCTCCTTGAAGGCGGCGATCTTGTCATGCGCGCGCTTCAAATCGAGCGGGTAGAGCGAGGCCGGCGCGATGCCGTCGGCGAGAAGCGCTGCCTCCCAGCTCGACACGCCCCATTTGTAGAGCGAGCGCTTGCCGGGGAATTTCTTCACGTCGAAGAAATCGGCCATGCCGGTCGGCGCCTCGCTGCCGTATTTCTCCGAATCGTAGGCAATCACATAGGAGAAGAAATAGGTCGAGGCGGCGTATTCCCAGCCGAAACCCTCGCGCATCTTCTTCTTGTCGACGACCGCGTAGTCGATCGGCTCCAGCATGCCTTGCGCGCCCAGCGTGATCGCCGAGAACGGATCGACGTCGACGAGGTCCCAGGTCGGCGCGCCGCTCTTGAATTGCGCCGCGATCGCGCCTTCGGTCGGGCCCGAGCCGTCCATCTTGACGGTGATGCCGGTGTCCTTGGTGAAGGCCTGGCCATAGGCCGCGTCATAGGCGGTGATGGCGTCGCCGCCCCAGTTCACCAGCACCAGTTCCTTTGCCGCGGCGAAGGCGCCGGTCGAGCGCATGAGCAGCGGCGTGCCTGCCAGCACGAGGCCTGCCAGTTGCGCGAACTGGCGGCGCGAGATCTCGCCGCTCCTTGCCCTGGCGGCAAGGGATTCGATGGCGTGTTTCTTGGTATCGGTCATGTCAGTTCCCCTTGTTTTGTCGTTGATCTGATCCGGAAAGCCGGTGCGGCGAGGTCAGGCCGCAGCGGCGGTCATTGTCCTCCGTCCGGAAGGAGGAAACCTTTTTCGGCCGGCCAGGTCAGCCAGATGGAATTGCCCTTGCTTAGCGCCGCCGCGGCCACCTCGTTCGGCACCGACACCGTCACTTTCGAACCTTGGCGCGTCGTAAGATCAAGCCTGGTCGCAGCGCCCAGATAGGTGGAGGCGATCGCGGTCGCCGCGATGCCGTTCTCGCCCACCGCCGCCTCGCGCGCGATCGACATGTGCTCCGGTCGGATCGCCAGCAGGGCGTCGCCTTTGACCGTCTCGGCCTTGCAGCGCATGTTGACCGCGCGGTCTTCGCACAGGCCGACGGCGCCATTGTCGGCGGGCTTGACGCCCTTCACCGGCAGCATGTTGATCTCGCCCAGGAACTCGGCGACGAAGCGGTTTGCGGGCCGGTCATAGACCTCGTCCGGGGCGCCGACCTGCAACAGCTTGCCATGGTTGAAAATGGCGACGCGCGACGACAGCGCCAGCGCCTCGCTCTGGTCGTGGGTGACGAAGACGAAGGTGGTGCCGGTCTCCTGGTGCAGCCGCTTCATCTCGGCCTGCATCTGGCCGCGCAGGCTCTTGTCCAGCGCCGAGAACGGCTCGTCGAGCAGGAGCACGCCCGGCTCGAACACCAGTGCGCGGGCGAGCGCCACGCGCTGCTGCTGGCCGCCGGAAAGCTGCGCCGGCAATTTCTTCTCGTGGCCCTTCAGCCCGACGCGCTCGACCATCTCGCCGACGCGCTGCCTTATCTCGGTGGCCGTTTTCTTGCGCACCTTGAGCGGGAAGGCGATGTTCTGCTCGACGCTCATATGCGGGAACAAAGCGTAGCCCTGGAACACCATGCCGGCGGCGCGCTGCTCGGCCGGCCGTTGAGTGATGTCGACACCGTCGCTGAACAGGCGGCCCTCGCTCGGCTGCACGAAGCCGGCCAGGATCATCAGGAATGTCGTCTTGCCGGAGCCCGACGGCCCGAGCAGGGTCAGGAACTCGCCGCGGCCGATATCGAGCGTCAGATTGTCCAGCGCCCGGAACGAGCCGAAGCTCTTGCCGATCCCGTTCGCCTTGATTTCTGCGGCCCGGCCGGGTTGCTGCATTCCTGCCTCTTCCTCAGTCTCGGTTGAAATCGTAGGCACGGCGCGCGTTCACCGCAATCGAATAGTTTTCGTCTGATCGGCAAATTTGATTCACGTCTGGGCCGACTAGGCGGAAAGGGCGCTCCGCCTCAATACGGCCCGACCCGGTTCTCCGACAGCTTCGATCGCAGCCATCCGCCGAACGCCTGCAGCACCGGATGGTTGGCCTTGGCGTGCTCCGACACCAGGAAATACGACCGCGGCGATTTGATCGCGATGTCGAAAGGGCGCACCAGCCGGCCCTCGTTCAGCGCCTTGCGGCTGGTCAATTCGTCACCCATGGCTATGCCCTGGCCGGCGATCGCCGCAGAGA
>NZ_RZOF01000532.1:0-2627 GCF_003998955.1 Mesorhizobium sp. M4B.F.Ca.ET.017.02.2.1
GTTATACATGAAGCCAAGATCCTGTGCCGGGTTGGGATCGGCGCGACCGCCCGCCGCAACCGCGCTGGTCAGCGTTGCATCGACGGCGGCGCGGTCGTCGACCGTGAGGGCGATCATTGCCTGACTGTCACGCCGCGCGTCGCCGATAGGGCGCTTGGTGAATTCGCGATAGTGGTCATGGCTCAGCAGCATCACCCCGATCGCGTCCGAGAACATGAGCGAGGTAGATTTCTCGCCCGAAAACTGCGGGTTTACGGTGCCACCTAGAGCCACGTAGAACGCCGTCGACGCCGCCAGGTCGCGCACAGGCAGGTTCACGAAAATCATTCTGGACATCGCTTTCTCCATCGCCGCGCCCTGCGCTATTGTCTTGATGTAAAGTTAGTAGATACAATGTATCTCGATGTCAAGATACATATTGTTGAGAGAATATTCGAATGGGTCGTGCCGAGGCCGCGGCTAAGCAATGGGCTCGCGAGCGCCCCGACCTTCCGGTGTTGCCTGAAATGGTAGGTCGTCTGCTCGATGCCCGCCGCGCGCGATCACCTGAACCCGCTGCTTTCGGAATCAGGCCTGAATGTAGGTGAGTTTGATGTGCTGACGCCGCTCAGGCGCTCCGGCGAACCCTATAGGCTTTCGCCAACGCAGCTTTACGAATCGGCGATGATCTCGTCGGGCGGCATGACCAACCGCCTGGATCGACTGGAGTGCGCCGGGCTGGTTGAACGACGCCCCGATCCCAAGGACCGGCGCGGCAAGCAAATTGCCCTAACGACTGGTGGCAAGCGTGCGATAGACGATTTGATTGGTCCAATGGTGGCCGCTAGAAGAGCAATTGATCTCCGTGCTGACGCCGTCGGAGCAGGAGACTCTCAACGCCCTGCTCAAGAAATTGCTCACTGGCCTCTAGGTACGTTGTCCTCGCCACCAGTCACCTCTCCCGGCGTCAACGGATCCTGATCCCGAGCGGCGGCACTACCTAAAACGCAGTCCGCGCCCGCACCCGCAGAACCATAAGCAGGCTCACGCCGCGCACCAGCAGGAAGACATGCAGCGCCGCCCACAGGCCATTGTTGCCGAAGGTCGGCGCCAGGGTGAGCAGCGCGGCGCTGAAGGCGAGGAACGACAAGAGCATCATGTTGCGCATGTCGCGCGACCAGGTAGCGCCGATGAAGACGCCATCCATCTGGAACGCCAGCACGCCGCTGAGCGCGGTGAACGCCGCCCAGGGCAGATAGGTATCGGCAACCGAGCGGACCTCGGGCGATGTCGTGATCAGGCCAACCAGATCGACACCGGCCACCAGCAGCACGATGGTGGCGACGCCCGACAGGCCGAAACCCCAAAACAGGGTCAGCCGCACTGCTTGCCGGAAGGGCGTTTCGGCGCCCGCGCCGATGGCGCGGCCGGCGAGCTGCTCGGCGGCGGTGGCGAAGCCGTCGAGGAAGTAGCCGGCGATGAGGAAGAAGTTCATCAGCACCGCGTTGGCAGCCAGCGTCACCGTGCCGAACTGCGCGCCCTGGCGGGTGAACAGCGCGAAGGCGGCGAGCAGCGAGAAGGAGCGGATCATGATGTCGCGGTTGAGCGACAGCATGCGCCGGTAGGCCGGCAGGTCGAGGATGCGCTGGCGCGAGGGGCGCTCCAACCTCCGGAAACGACGCAGGACGATGGCGAGGCCGAGCAGCATGGCAAGGAACTCGCCGGTGACGGTCGCCCAGGCAACACCGGCCACGCCCCAGCCGAGCTTCAGGCCGAGCAGGAAGCAAAGCGCGATGTTGATGCCGTTCAGCACCGCCTGCAGCATCAGCCCCAGCCCGCCCTCGCCGCGCCCGAGCACGTAGCCGAGGATGGCGTAGTTGATCAGCGAGAAGGGCGCGGCGAGCAGCCTGATATGGACATAAACGGCCATCGCTTCGCTGACGCGCGGTTCGGCGCCCATGAACTTTTGCCCGCCAATGGCGATCACCGGCGCAAGCGCGGCGAGCACGATGCCGGCGACGATAGCGATCAGCACGGCGCGCCAGAGCACCGCCTGCTCTTCCAGTGCGTCGCCGCGCCCGAACGCCTGGGCGACGAGGCCGGTGGTGCCGGAGCGCAGGAAATTGAAGGTGGTGAAGACGACATCGAAGGCAAGCGCGCCCGCCGCCAGGCCGCCGAGCAGGGCGGCGTCGCCGAACTGGCCGACCACCGCCGTATCGACGATGCCGAGCAGCGGCGTCGTCAGATAGGCGAGCGTCATCGGCACGGCGATGGCAAGCACCGAGCGGTTGGTTACGGCGAAAGACCGGCCGCCGGCCGATGTCGATAGCTGATCCAGGACCTGGTCCTCAGGGCGGCTTGATCGGACGACCGATGTGCCCCAGTTTGCCGGTGCCGCGCAATCACGATCCGGCGTCGGCCAACCGAATCCCGGAGCTGGCATGCCGCTGCAGATCGTCCACCACCCCGGCTATGACGCCGGTTTCGCCGTCAACCACCGCTTCCCGATGAGCAAGTACCCGCTGCTGATGCAGGCGCTGGAGGCGCGCGGACTGGCGAGCCGCGACGCGCTCGCCATGCCCGAGCCGGCGCCGGCATCGTGGCTGAAGCTGGCGCACACGGCCGACTATGTAGACCAGGTCCTGGCC
>NZ_RZOF01000533.1:0-2608 GCF_003998955.1 Mesorhizobium sp. M4B.F.Ca.ET.017.02.2.1
CAAATACTATACGACGCCGCTTGCGCTGGTCGCGCCGAAGGACAGCGAACTGACCTCGACCGACCCGGCGGCGCTCGCCGGCAAGACGGTGGGCGCCCAGGCATCGACCACCCAGGCCGACTTCGCCCAGGACGTCTACGGCAAGGCCGGCGCCGAAGCCAAGCTCTATCCGACCCAGGAAGAGGCGATCACCGATCTCCAGAACGGCCGGCTCGATGCCGTCATCTCCGACAAGTTCGTGCTGGTGGACTGGCTGAAGAAGTCGAGCGACGGCTGCTGCAAGCTGGTCGGCGACGTCAAGGGCACCGAGACGGAAGCCGGCATCGCCGTGCGCCTCGAGGACACTGCGCTGCGCGACAAGCTCAACGCGGCGATAGACGCCATCGTCGCCGACGGCACCTACAAGAAGATCCAGGCCAAGTATTTCGACTTCGATATCTATTGAGCGGCTGAAGCTGCCAATCTCCCCCCTTGTGGGGGAGATGCCCGGCAGGGCAGAGGGGGCGCGAAGGATCGCCAACCTCTGCTGTATCCAAGAAGACAGTCCGCAGGCAGAGCCGGTTGGATTGCGAACGCTGGCGGGACAGCGCCCCACTGGCCTGCCGGCCATCTCCCCCACGAGGGGGGAGATCACGCTTTCACCTCAAAGCGCCTTCACCGCCACCTTCACCGGCTTCTCGATTTCCAGCGGGTTGCGCAGCGGCAGGCCGAAATCGCTCGCCTCGATCTCGAAAGTATCGCCCGCCTCGGTCTTGACGCCGTCGGCGAAGGAGAGCGTCGCGGTGCCGAACATGTGCACATGCACGTCGCCCGGCTGGCGGAAGGCCGAGTATTTGAAGTGGTGATGCTCGAGATTGGCGATGGTGTGCGACATGTTCGCCTCGCCCGACAGGAACGGCTTTTCCCAGAGCAGCTTGCCGTCGCGCCAGATGCGCGATGAGCCCCTGATGTCCGCCGGCAGGTCGCCGATCAGGATCTCCGGTCCGAACGAGGCGTTGCGCAGCTTGGAGTGCGCGAGGAACAGGTAGTTCACGCGTTCGGTGACGTGGTCGGAAAATTCGTTCGACAAAGTGAAGCCGACGCGGAACGGCGCGCCGTCGTCGCCGATGACGTAGATGCCGGCGATCTCCGGCTCCTCGCCGGCGTCCTGCGCGAAGGCGGGCGACATCAGCGCGGCGCCCGGCGCCACCGCCATCGTGCCGTTGCCCTTGTAGAACCATTCCGGCTGCACGCCGACCTGGCCTTTCGCCGGCTTGCCGCCTTCCAGTCCCATGCGGAACATCTTCATGGAATCGGTGAGCTGCTCCGCGCCGTCGCTGCTCAGCTTCTTGTGCATGGAATCGCGGGTCGCGGCGGAGCCGAGATGCGTCAGGCCGGTGCCGGTGAGATGCAGATGCGCCGGATCCGGATGATTGATCGGCGACACCACCCGGCCTTTCTTGTAGGCGGCGTCGAGGTCGATGGTTTCGCCAAGACCCTTGCGCTCGATCAGCGCCACGAGGCCGGTGCCGGTGCGCGCCGCCTCCATCGCCAGCGAATAGACGCTGCGAGCGCCGTTGATGATCCGGGTCTTGCCGCCGTTGCGGGCGACGACGCGGATCGTCTCGGCGTCGTCGAGGATCTGGGAGATCAGCATGATGAACCCTCTCTCTTTTGCCTTGGCCCGGCCGCCGATCGGCAGACCTTGACCGTCGCGGCCCGGAACGGTTCCGCGCCACGGTTGAAACTGTTCGTCCGGATTGCGCTCGCGAGCCCCGGTCCTCAGGGACTTCTTGGCGCCGGCGGGTTGCCGGCAGCATCGCGATCTAGACCCGTATGCCTCCTGCCTTCCTCGCCTGGAGCGGTCCGGCCTTGAGCTGCCGACCCGCTCCCAATATTTTGTCTCTGCGCAATCCCGAGGGAAAACCGCTATGCGCTTTTCCCGGAATTGCTCCTGTCAGGCCTTGTTCTTGTTGTAGACGTCGAAGATCACGGCGCCGAGCAGCACCAGGCCCTTGACCACCTGCTGCCAGTCGACATTGACGCCCATGATCGACATGCCGTTGTTCATGACGCCCATGATGAAGCCGCCGACCACGGCGCCGATGACCTGTCCGACGCCACCCATCGCCGAGGCGCCGCCGATGAAGACGGCCGCGATGACGTCGAGCTCGCTGCCGAGGCCGGCGGCGGGCACCGCCTGGCCGAGGCGCGCCGCGATGATCAGGCCGCCGAGCGCCGACAGCACGCCCATGTTGATGAACACCAGCAGCGTCAGCCGCTCGGTGTTGATGCCCGAGAGCTGCGCCGCCTTGGCGTTGCCGCCCATCGCATAGATGCGGCGGCCGATGGTCATGCGCTTGGTGACGAAGACGAACAGCGAGATCAGCACGCCCATCACCAGCAGCACCACCGGCAGGCCCCTGTAGCTCGCGAACTGGACGACCAGGAACAGCGCCAGCGCGCTGCCGACCAGCGTCTTGATGACGAACAGCGGGAAGGGCTCGGCCTCATAGCCGTGGCGCTCACGCTTGCGGCGGGCCCGCAGCCCGAAATAGGCATAGGCGAGCACCGCGATCAGTCCGAGCACGATCGTCGTCATGTGCAGCGTAAGGCCGCTGCCGAGGAT
>NZ_RZOF01000534.1:0-2588 GCF_003998955.1 Mesorhizobium sp. M4B.F.Ca.ET.017.02.2.1
CCGTGCGCGCCAGGATGAAGCCGCCGACGACATTGGCGCAGAGGTAGGAGATCGAGCCCCATTTGCGCATGCTGGTGTAATTGGAGCCGAAGCGGCGCACGCCCGATAGCGCCAGCGAATCGGCGATCGGCGAATGCGGTGTCCAGACGACGGTCAGCGCCAGCGAGACAACGAGCACGATGGCGTAGGTGGGTGGCAGGAAATAGCCGGCGGCGAGCAGCATCGATGCGGCCACAAGCGCTATATAAACATTGGCGCGGTCCCGCGCCCGGTCGGCAAGCGCTGTGAGCAGCGGCGTCGTCACCACGCGCAGGAACATGGGCGCCGCGAGGATGACGGCGATCTGCTCGGCATGGAAACCCTTGGCCTGCAGCCAGAGCGGGAAGTAGGGCAGATGCGTGCCGAGTGACACGAAGAGCGTGGCGAAGATCAGGCTCATGCGCAGCTCGAAATGGCGCGGCTTGACGAGCTGTTCAGGCGTGAGCGGCGGCAAGGACATGAATCGATCCAATTACGCCGCGTTCTACCGGCCGCAACGTATGGCGATCCCTAACATGGAGAAGAACCCGGCGAAACCGGCTGGACTAATCGATTAACGCGCGTTTGCGCCCGCAGGGGCCTGGCGTCAGGCCGCCTGCACCGCCCTGCCCTTGATGTTGACGGGAACGAGCACGTCCTTGCCGGCCGGAGCCTCGGGCAGGACATGCGCCCAGGTCAGTATTTCCATGCGCCCGTCGAAATGCTCGACCACCGCCGTGCAGCTTTCCACCCAGTCGCCGGTGTTGATGTATTGCACATCGCCGTAATTCTCGATCGCGGCGTGATGGATGTGGCCGCAGATGACGCCATCGACATGCGAGCGGCGCGCCTCGTCGCTCAACACGGTCTGGAACGAGCCGATGAAGTTGACCGCCTTCTTGACCTTGACCTTGGCCCAGGATGAGAACGACCAGTAAGGCAGGCCGAGCAATTGACGCAGCCGCGTGATGATCCGGTTGACCTGCATCGCCGCGTCATAGGCGTAGTCGCCGAGATAGGCGAGCCAGCGCTGGTTGTGCACCACCGTATCGAACTGGTCGCCATGGATGACCAGCAGGCGCCGGCCGTCGGCGGTCTCGTGGATGGCGCGGTCGGCGACGACAATGCCGCCGAAATGCACGCCCTGGAACTGGCGGGCGAACTCGTCGTGGTTGCCGGCGATATAGGTGATCGAGGCGCCCTTGCGCGCCTTGCGCAGCAATTTCTGCACGACGTCGTTGTGGCTTTGCGGCCAGTGCCAGCTGCGCCTGAGCCGCCAGCCATCGACGATGTCGCCGACCAGATAGATGATATCGGCGTCGTGATGCCGGAGGAAATCGATCAGGAAGTCGGCCTTGGCCGCCTTCGACCCCAAATGGATGTCGGAGATGAACATCGATCGGAAAGTGCGGGGCTCTGGGCCGGACATCGCTTGTCACCGTTGCTTTCGCAGAGCCTATGCCCCGATTCATGCAACAACCGTATGACGGTTGCGATTGGTCCAGCCCAAGCGCTAGCTTGCCGCGCTCGATAACAGGAGAAGACCGTCATGGATCTCGGCATTCGCGGAAAGAAGGCCATTGTCTGCGCATCCAGCAAGGGGCTCGGGCGTGGCTGCGCCATCGCGCTGGCCGAGGCCGGCTGCGATCTCGTCGTCAACGGCCGCAACGCGGACCTTCTGGCGAAGACCGCCGCCGAAATCCGCGAAAAATTCGGCGTCAAGGTGATCGAGATCGCGGGCGACGTGTCGAAGCCCGAGGTGCAGAAGGCGCTGCTTGCCGCCTGCCCGGACCCGGACATCCTCGTCAACAACAATGGCGGGCCGCCGCTGCGCGATTTCCGCACGCTCGACCGCGAGAAGATCCTCGAGGGCGTCACGCAGAACATGGTGACGCCGATCGAGCTGATCCAGGCGGTGATCGACGGCATGGCGAAGCGCGGCTTCGGTCGTATCGTCAACATCACCTCGCTGTCGGTCTATGTGCCGATCCCCGGCCTCGATCTCTCGTCCGGCGCGCGCGCCGGCCTGACCTCGTTCCTCGCCGGCGTGGCGCGCACGGTGGTCGACCGCAACGTCACCATCAACAGCCTGCTGCCGGGCAAGCTCGACACCGACCGGCTGCGTGGTCCGCATGAGGCCGGCACGACCGAGGATCCCGCCGCCGCCGCCGAGCGAAAAGCCCGCATCAGCGCCGACGTTCCGGCCAAGCGCCTCGGCACGCCCGAGGAATTCGGCCAGATCTGCGCATTCCTGTGCTCGGTGCATGCCGGCTATCTCACCGGCCAGAACATTCCAGTCGATGGCGGCCTCTACGTCAGCGCGTTCTGACCTGCTGGCGGCGCCGGCCGCCCGCTATATCGCAGAACCCCGCCACAAGGGGTGAAATAGCTTGGTTATTCCTGCTTCGCCGATGTGAATGCCAATTGCGTCATTTGCCGTCGCGAAAAGCTCGCGTCGCATGCTAGAGCTGTTCATCGTTTCATCGAAACGCTGAACCGCTCTATCTCCTTGTTTCGACGCAATTCCGGGCGGAAAACCGTTTCACACTTTTCCTGGAATTGCTCTAAAA
>NZ_RZOF01000535.1:0-2574 GCF_003998955.1 Mesorhizobium sp. M4B.F.Ca.ET.017.02.2.1
CAGGAGCGCGACGCCACCACCGCCGCCAATGAAGAGTTGGGCCGCTTGTCAGCCGACAAGCCGCTTTACTCCGAAATCCCTGAGAAGCGGATGGTCACCTTCATCAACGATGCATGGGACCGGCTTGGAGCCACCGCCTCGAAAGAGGCCGTGTTCAACCTGGCCTATGACATGGCAGTCAACGCCGATCCCGATCTGCGGGCCAAGGCAGCCGCCGCGAAACCGGCCGCTCCCAAGGACACCGGAAAGGTCGACGCGGCCAAGCGCGCCAACTCCGTCAACATCCCCTCAACAGCGTCGGGCAAGGCTCGGGTTCTCTCCGAAGATGAAGAACTGGCCGCTGTCTACGACCGCAATCAGAAAGGCTGACCCCGATGGCTGGTCCGTCGACTACCTTTACTGAAATGGTGTCCACCACCCTTCGCAACAGCGCGACGGAAGTGGCGGACAACGTTTCGAAGAACAACGCCTTCCTCAACCGGCTGAAGAAGAAGAACAAGATCCGCAACCTTGACGGCGGCACCGAAATCCAGGTGCAGCTCGAATACGCGGAAAACAGCACGTATCAGCGTTACGCCGGCCTCGACACGCTGAACACCAACGGCTCGGATGTCGTCACCTCGGCCAAGTACGATTGGGCGCAGGTCGCGCTGCATGTCGTGTCGAGCGGCAAGGAGCTTCGCCAGAACTCCGGCAAGTTCGCGATGATCAACCTGGTGAAGACCAAGAAGAACAACGCGCTCAAGACGGCTGCCAACAACTTCTCCGTCGACCTCTACTCCGACGGTTCGCTGGCGAACCAGATCGGCGGCTTGGCCAACATCCTCCAGACCAACGGCCAGGGCATCGTCGGCGGCATCGACGCCGCAACGTGGACGTTCTGGCGCAACAAGTTCCGCGAGGCCACCGGCACCAACCTTGCCGCGACCCCGAACGCGGCCAACGCTGCTACCTTCAAGGCGGACATGAATGCCATCTGGCTCACCCTGAACCGTGGCGCCGACAAGCCCGACCTGATCACGTTCAGCCACGACTTCTACTCGCTGTACGAGACCGGCGAGCAGCAGCTTCAGCGGTACATGGACGCCGACATGGCTCAGTCCGGTTTCATCGGCCTGAAGTACAAGACCGCCGACGTGATTTTCGACGACAACACGAATTTCACGACCACGGCCGAGAAGGGCTACTTCCTCAACTCCGACTATCTCTACGTCGACCAGCACAAGGAGGCGCAGTGGACGCAGGACGACGAGAAGAAGCCCCTCAACCAGGATGCGGTTGTCATCCCGTTCTACTGGATGGGCAACGTCGTCTGCACGAACCGCTCGCTTCAGGGCGTGCTCTTCGACGCGGCATAAGGAGCAAGAACGATGACCTCTTTTGTTGGTATCGACGTCACCAAGACGTTCACCGCCGCGCAACTCACCGGGACGGAATCCGGCAAGGCTCCGAAGATCGGCGACACCTACGAAGCGTATGACGGCAAGGTCTACCGCTTCGTGAAGTACAACCAGGGCGCCGGTGCGATTGCCGCCGTCGTCGGCAACGTCGTCGGCTTCTACGCTGCCGGCGGTGTCTCGGCTGGCCAGTACAACGAAGTCACGTCTGACGTGTCTGACACCGCCGCCAACGGTGCCGGCGTTCTGGCCGGTGCTCCCGGCAACGGCGAGTACGGTTGGATCCAGGTCAAAGGCCCGGCAACCGTCACCACGGCGCTCGTCTCGGGCGGCGATGGCAACGCGCTGATCCTCTCGGCCACCACCGACGGCACCCTGAAGGTGGCCGCCGCCGTGACTGACACGGTTTGCGCCTACGCGATCGACGCCTCGGCCAAGATCATCATGTGCGCGTTCCCGTACTGACCGCGCCTCGGGCGGGCTGCAACGGCCCGCCTGCCTTTCCTCTCACGAAGGAGTGCCAGAGATGGCCGACAAGTCCGACAAGAACGAAGCTGCCGAGCCCGTCGGAGTCGATACCGAGGCCGGCATCTTCCCGAAATTCCGCAAGCTTTGGAACGGCGGCGAGCACCGCAACGCGATCAACCTCGCCAGTGCCGAAAAGCTGTCTGAAGCCGAGTGGGCGGCGCTGCTGGCCGAGTTTCCCGGCATCGTCGCAGTGATCAACCAGTAGGGCGCCGCTGGCGCACACAACGTTTTCAGGAGTCGAACAAATGAGCGAAGCGCAGCCCCTTATCCGCGTGATCGGGTTCAAGACGAGCTACGAGAAGCTGCCGGTCAAGGGCGATCCGGTGAAGGAGAAGTGCGACCATAAAGGCTACAGGCTCGACGTCAGCGGCCGGCGCATCCTTGAGCTTCAGCCCGAGGACTGGGTGACCTATTCGCCCTCACATTCGCCGCTGAACACGCGCACCACCGAACGCATCCGCCATCTGCTTCCCGACCCGTCGCTAATGGGCGAGGACCAGGACGGCGAGAAGCTGCGTTTCATGACGGCCCGCTGGAACCAAATCGAGCCGGCCTATGTCGCATTCAAGAGCGGGCAGGAAATCCCTCTCAATGGGACCGCGCTCGCCGCCTGGTCTGGCGTCACGCCCGAACAGGCCGAAGTGCTGCG
>NZ_RZOF01000536.1:0-2568 GCF_003998955.1 Mesorhizobium sp. M4B.F.Ca.ET.017.02.2.1
GTATAGGACAAAGCCTTGTCGAGGGCCGATTGCGCGCCGCCGAGCGAGCAGGCGGCGATGTTCAGCCGGCCGCCGTCGAGGCCGGCCATGGCGATACCGAAGCCGGCGCCTTCCGTGGCCAGCAGGTTCTCGGCTGGCACCTTGCAATCCTCGAAGATGACCTGGCGGGTGGACTGCATGTGCCAGCCCATCTTGTGCTCGTTGGCGCCGAAGGAGAGGCCGGGCGCATCCCTGGGCACGACGAAGGTCGAGATGCCTTTCGGCCCGTCGGCACCGGTGCGCGCCATGACGACATAGAGGTCGCTGTCGCCGGCGCCGGAGATGAACTGCTTGGCGCCGTTGAGCACATAGTCGCCGCCGTCTTTCACCGCGCGCGTCTTCAGCGCGGCGGCGTCGGAGCCGGAACCGGGCTCGGTCAGGCAGTAGCTCGCCAGCCATTCCATCGAGGTCAGCCTGGGCAGGAAGCGCTGGCGCTGCTCCTCGCTGCCGAAGCGGTCGATCATCGACGCCGCCATGTTGTGGATCGAGATGAAGGAGGAAAATGCCGGATCGGCGCGGGCAAGCGCCTCGAAGATCAGCACGGCATCGAGCCGGCCCAGCGCCGAGCCGCCGACGTCGTCGCGGACATAGATGCCGCCGAGGCCGAGCGGCCCGGTTTCGCGAATCACATCGGCCGGGAAATGTTTCGCACGGTCCCAGTCGAGCGCGTTCGGCGCGACGCGGTCGGCGGCGAAGGCCTCGGCCATCTCCTGGATGGCGCGCTGCTCCTCGGTGAGTTCGAATTGGCTGGTGCTCGCATCGACCGCGGCGTCCATGGCGTGCTCCCTGTCGTTTTAGGCCTTCTGGCCTGTCGTTTTTGGCTTTGCGCGCCATTCAATCTAGACCAATGATGCCGCCGCGCAACCCGCCCGGCCGCGGAGCGGCTGTGCATAGATCGACCAACGGAGCATGGCGTGACGACAGTCTTCTATGAACTGCTCGACCGGTTCCACGCCTACCTCAGGACCTTGGACAGCGCTCTGGTCAGCGACGCCGTCGCCCGCATCGATTGGGACATGCCGGTGCGACCGCTGGAGCCGCATCCGCTCGCCTGCCTGCGCCATCTCGACCGCATCGCCGAACTTTCGCCGCTGGATATCCGGCCCCTGACGCGATTCGTGGCGGAGCATCGCGGCGATCTGCGCTGGGGCCAAACCTACAGCGTCTCGGATTTCGGCCAGGCGTTCCTGGACAACTACGGCTGGCTGGAGGTTTTCGGCACGCGCGGCCATTTCGTCAATGACGAGGTCGCGGCCGGCCTGCTGATCCTTGGGCCCGGGATCGTCTATCCCGACCACCATCACATTGCCGAGGAGATCTACATTCCGCTGACCGGCGGTACGGAGTGGCACAAGGGCGAAAGTGGTTTCCGTGTTCGCGAGGCGGGCGAGGTGATCCATCACCCTTCGAATGTCAGCCATGCGATGCGCACGGGCAAGGAGCCGCTGCTGGCGCTCTACATCTGGCGTGGCGGGCCGCTGGCGCAGAAGTCGACAATCCCGGGCACCGTGGCGCAGGGCAGGGGCTGATGGCTGCCAAAGCGATCATGCTGCAAGGCACCGGCTCCGATGTCGGCAAGAGCGTGCTGGTGGCGGGGCTCTGCCGCGCGGCGAAGATGCGCGGGCTGAAGGTGCGGCCGTTCAAGCCGCAGAACATGTCGAACAATGCCGCCGTCGCCGACATTCCCGGCGACAACAAGGCCGGCGGCGGCGAGATCGGCCGCGCGCAATGGCTGCAGGCGATCGCCTGCGGCGTGGCGCCGACCGTTCACATGAACCCGGTGCTGCTCAAGCCGCAAAGCGATGTCGGCTCGCAGGTGGTGGTGCAAGGCAAGGTGTTCGGCGAGGCACGGGCGCGCGACTACCAGGCGATGAAGGGCCGGCTGATGGATGCCGTGCTGGAGTCCTGGGCGAAGGTCGGCGAGGGCGCAGATCTCGTCATCGTCGAAGGCGCCGGCTCGCCAGCCGAGATCAACCTCCGCAGCCGCGACATCGCCAATATGGGCTTTGCGACGCGGGCCAATGTGCCGGTGGTGCTGGTCGGCGACATCGATCGCGGCGGCGTCATCGCTTCGGTCGCCGGCACGCATCTCATCCTGCCGGAGGAGGACCGGCGCATGATCGTCGGCTACCTCATCAACAAGTTCCGCGGCGACGTCTCGCTGTTCGACGACGGCATCAGGGCGATCGGAAAGTTCACCGGCTGGCCTTGCTTCGGTGTGGTGCCGTGGCTGAAGGCGGCGGCGAGGCTTCCTTCCGAGGATTCGGTGGTGCTGGAACGGCTGGCATCCGGCGAGAAGCGGGCGCTGAAGGTCGCGGTGCCGATGCTTTCGCGCATCGCCAATTTCGACGATCTCGATCCATTGAAGGCCGAACCGCAGGTCGAGGTGGTGTTCGTGCCGCCCGGAAAGCCGCTGCCCGCGGATGCGGGATTGGTGGTCATTCCCGGCTCGAAGTCGACGATCGGCGATCTCTCGAAGTTCCGGGAGAATGGCTGGGACCGCGACCCCCTCGCCCATCGCAGGCGGGG
>NZ_RZOF01000537.1:0-2559 GCF_003998955.1 Mesorhizobium sp. M4B.F.Ca.ET.017.02.2.1
CCCGGTGGAGAACCGGCCGCCCGCCGCCCCCCCCGCCCCGTCCTGGTCGAACAGCAGAGCGCCGGTCGCATCGTCATAGATAATGTGGTCGCTGTCATCGATGGCCTCGCTGCCGACCGTGAAGACGGCAGCAAAAAGCGGGCCGGCCGACAGCCCGACGAATGCGGAGCTGTCCAGCCGGAACACATCGTCAAGCGCGTTGAAGTCGACGATACGGTCGTAGTTCGCTGGTCCGAGTGCGTCGAACACGAAGACATCCCGGCCCGCGTCGCCGGCTAGCCAGTCGCGCCCGGCGCCGCCATTGAGGATGTCGTCGCCAGCGCCGCCGCGCAGGTCGTCTGAGCCGGCGCCGCCGTCGAGAACGTCGTCGCCCGTATCGCCGCGGATGCCGTCGGTGCCTGCACCGCCGCTTATCGCGTCGCTGCCGGCGTCGCCCTTCAGCCAATCCGTGCCTGCGCCGCCGATGATCGTGTCGGCGCCGGCGCCGCCGAACAGCTGGTCGTGGCCGGCGCCGCCGTCTAGCGTATCGTTGAACGGGGTGCCGCTGATGCGGTCGCCACCGCCCAGCGCGGCGACGAGCACGGCATGATCGTAGCCTCCATAGCTCACGACATTCGTGACGTCGCTCAACGCGATGGATTCGGCCGGCGGCGTCACCGCGATCGTAATCGTCGCCACATTGCTGTTGCCCTGGCCGTCGGTAGCGTAAACCGTGAAGCTGTCGGTGCCGACGAAGCCGGCCTCGGGCGTGTAGTCAAACAGATTGCCGCTCAGAAAGTCGGCATGATAGTGCAGGCTCGAGCCGTAGTGCCCCTGGTGAAACGGGTAGTAGTTGCCGTCGAAACTCGTGCTCTGCTCGAGGGTGCCGTGGTCCGGCCCGTCCACGACGACAAAGCTCAAGAGATCGTAGTCGGCGTCCGCGGCGCTGAATTTGATGTCGTCGAGAAACTGCCCCTGTGAAACCGACACGTTCAGATCGGCGGCGGTGGGCGCATGATTGACGAAGCTGTCGGGCTGCAGCGCGCCGCCTTCCAGGATGATCTGATGCTGCCCATACTGGGTGTTTTCGCCGCCGAAATATTCGTTCGCGCCGATCCATGTCACCGTGATGGTGTCGGGGCTGTCGGCGTTGACCGAGACAATCTGGGCAGACAGGAAAGCGGCCTGGTCGGACAAGGTGCGGATAAGATTGCCTTCATTGTCGAAGACCTGCGTCTCCACCGTCGTCCAGGTCTCGGTTCGGCCCTCGTTGGTGAAGCTGGTGATGGTGAAGAAGCCGTCGAAGACATCGACCGAAGCCAGGTCGATCCCACCGAACGGGAAATCCGGCTTTGCTCCTATTGGCCCGATCACATCGCCGTCGGTTTCGGTAATGCTGAAAAGGACCGCGTCAGGGCTCGGATTGGGATTGTCGGTTTCTTCCCATACGGTGAGCTCGCTGCCATTGCTTAAGGTCAGCATCCTGTCTTCCTCGCCTTCGCGCCTGGACGTGCTGTGGATGCCCCCCCGATCCCAACGATAGCATCGTACGCGCGTCGGATCGGTGACAAACCCGGCCGCGTCCCGCCTTTTTCCAATGTGGTTAATTATGTGTGTCGAGCGGGATCCCGTTGCTCGGTCGGGGTCGACATTTGTTCTTGTAATGTTCTTGATCAATCCGAAAATCTGTGGTTGTCTTGGCTGACCCCGCTCGCCGCCTGATCGCAGGACCGGCGGGCGGACAGGTATCCGGGGGCAGAGCAAGATGGTGGCGCGGGTTCGCACGGTCGCTTTCCAGGGCATCGAGGCCGTGCCGGTCGATGTCCAGGTGATGATCGCGCCGGGCAAGGTCGGCATGCATATTGTCGGCCTGCCGGACAAGGCGGTGGCGGAGAGCCGCGAGCGGGTGCAGGCGGCTTTGCATGCCTCGGGCCTGTCGATGCCGTCGAAGAAGGTCACCGTCAACCTCGCGCCGGCCGACCTGCCCAAGGAAGGCAGCCATTACGATTTGCCGATCGCGCTCGGCCTGATGGCGGCGCTCGGCGCCATTCCGGGCGACATGCTGGCCGGCTATGTCGTGCTCGGTGAATTGTCGCTCGACGGCACCATCGCGGCGGTGGCCGGAGCGCTGCCGGCGGCGATCGGCGCCAATGCCGAGAACAAGGGCCTGATCTGCCCGTTCGGCTGCGGGCCGGAGGCCGCCTGGGCCGGCAAGGATTTCGACATCCTGGCGCCGCGCAGCCTGATCGCGATCGCCAACCACTTCCGCGGCACGCAGGTGCTGTCGCGGCCCGAGGCCGGCATCCAGCTCGCGGCGCGCGACCTGCCGGACCTTGCCGACATCAAGGGCCAGGAGAGCGCCAGGCGGGCGCTGGAGGTGGCGGCCGCGGGCGGTCACAACCTCCTGATGGTCGGGCCTCCAGGTTCTGGAAAGTCGATGCTGGCGCAGCGGCTGCCGTCGATCCTGCCGCCGCTGGCGCCGAAGGAACTTTTGGAAGTCTCGATGATCGCCTCGGTGGCGGGCGAACTCGGCGAAGGCAAGCTCACCGACCGGCGGCCGTTCCGCGCCCCGCATCATTC
>NZ_RZOF01000538.1:0-2557 GCF_003998955.1 Mesorhizobium sp. M4B.F.Ca.ET.017.02.2.1
AGGATCATGCGGGCAAGCGTGGACTTGCCGCAGCCGGAGCGACCGACCAGCGCCACCGACTGGCCGGGCTCTATCGACAGCGAGACGTCGTCGACGGCGCGGATGGGAGCGGCACGCCGGAACAGCGAGCTGCGTCGTCCCGGATAGTCGCGCGTCACGCCATCGACCTGCAGCAAGGGCCTGGCCGAGCCGGCGGTGTGGGGGCGAGGGCGGGCCGGCACATGCATGGAGGCCTGCGCCAGCTGACGCGTATAGGGATGGAGCTGCGCAGACAGCGTGCGTGCGGTGTCGCCGGCTTCCATCACCTCGCCATGGCGCAGGATGGTGATCTTGTCGGCCATCTCGGTCACCACCGCGAGGTCGTGCGAGATCAGAAGCAAACCCATACGGTTTTCCGCCACGAGATCGCGCAGCAAATCGAGGATCTGCGCCTGCAGCACCACGTCGAGCGCCGTGGTCGGCTCGTCGGCGATCAGGAGCTTGGGTTTCAGCGCGCAGGCGATCGCAATGACGACGCGCTGGCGTTGGCCGCCCGACAGTTCGTGCGGATAGCGCGACAGCGGGAATTTCGTCGAAAGCAGGCCGACGCGGTCGAGTATTTTGCGCGCCCGCTCCTCGGCCTCGGCGCGGCTCGCCTTGGTGTGCCAGCGGATGCCTTCGGCGACCTGCTCGCCGATGGTCTTGACCGGGTTCAGCGCCGTCATCGGCTCCTGGAACACCATGCCGATGTCGTCGCCGCGCAACGCACACATCTGGTCCTCGCTCGCCGCGAGGATGTCGATGCCGTCGAAAGCGACGCGTCCGCTGGCGCGTGCCGCGAAGGGCATGAGCCGCATCACGGCGAGTGCCGTCATCGACTTGCCGGAGCCGGATTCGCCGACCAGCCCCATCACCTCGCCGGGCGCCACGGCAAGCTCGACGCCCTTCAGGATCGGCGTGTCGCCGATCGAGAGCGACAGGTTCTCGATCTCGAGCAGGCTCATCGCTGCCGCCGCGATTTCGGGTCGAGGATGTCGGCGATGCCGTCGCCCAGCAGGTTGAGGCCGAGCACGGTGACGGCGATCGCCATGCCCGGGAAGATCGCCATCCACGGCGCCACCACCATGCGCGTCTGCGCGTCGAACAGCATGCGGCCCCAGCTCGGCATCGGCGGCTGCGCGCCGAGGCCGACATAGGAGAGGCCTGCTTCGGCAAGGATGCCCAGCGCGAACTGGATGGTGCCTTGCACCAGAAGCAGCGTCGCGATGTTGGGCAGGATGTGCTCGATGGTGATCAGCGTCGGGCCCTTGCCGGCGGCGCGGGCGGCGAGAATGAACTCGCGCGGCCAGATGGCCAGCGCGCCGGCACGGGCGACGCGCGCGAACACCGGAATGTTGAAGATGCCGATGGCGATGATGGCGTTGATGGCGCCCGGCCCGAAGATGGCGGTGATCATGATCGCCGAAAGCAGGGCGGGGAAGGCGAAGACGAGGTCGTTCAGTCGCATCAGCGCTTCGTCGGCGAGGCCGCCGCGCGCTGCCGCGAAGGCGCCGAGCGGAACGCCGACGCCCATGCCGATGCCGACCGCGACCAGCGCCACGGCGATCGAGTTGCGGGCGCCGACCATGATCATCGACAGGATGTCGCGACCGAAATGGTCGGTGCCGAACCAGTGCGCCCATGAGGGCGGCAGGATCTTGTCCGAGATCACCAGCCTGGTGACGTCGTATGGCGTCCAGGCGTAGGAGAGGACCGCCACCGCCGCCACCAGCGCGGTGATGACGAAACCGACAAGGAAGGATCGGTTGCGGAACGCCTTGGCCAGAATGCCGGCTAGGGTCTCCTCGGGGATGTCGACATGCAGTGTCATTGCCGGCTTCTCAGGCGCGGATCGACGACCGCGTAGGAGAGGTCGACGAGGAGGTTGACGGCGATGACGGCGGCGACCAGCAACATGACGACGCTTTCGACGACGATGAGGTCGCGTTGTGTGATCGCCTGGAACAGCAGCCTTCCGAGGCCGGGCAGGTAGAAGACGTTCTCGATGATGATGGTGCCGGCGAGCAGGAAAGCGAACTGCAGCCCGAGGATGGTGAGCACCGGGATCATGGCGTTGCGCAGCGCGTGCCGCCAAAGCACGGCGCGGTAGGGCATACCCTTGGCGCGGGCGGTGCGGATATAGTCCTCGTTCAGAACCTCGATCAGCGCCGAGCGGGCGACGCGTGCCAGGATCGCGGCTTGCGGCAAGGCAAGGGCGACCGCCGGCAAAAGCAGCGATTTCAGCGCCGGCCAGGCGCCGGCGCCCCAGCCGGGGAAGCCGCCGGCCGGTACCAGCCTGAGCCAGACGGCAAAAAGATAGATCAGCATCAGCGCGAACCAGAAGTTCGGCACGGCGACGCCGAACTGGGCGGCGCCCATGGCGATCGCGTCGCCAGCGCGACCGCGCCGGCTGGCGGAAAACAGGCCAACCGGAATGGCGATGGCCGTGGACAGCGCCAGGGCGATCAGCGCCAGCGGCAGCGAGACGACGACGCGTTCGCGCACGAGATCGATGACCGGCACCGAATAGGTGTAGGAG
>NZ_RZOF01000539.1:0-2551 GCF_003998955.1 Mesorhizobium sp. M4B.F.Ca.ET.017.02.2.1
GAGCATCCGGACCCTCTCCCAGCGAGGAGACAAGGCCGATACCGGTGATGACGACGTCGTGGGGGCTGCTCATGGGCGGCTTTGTGGGTCACGTGGCCGGGCGCGTCAAGTTCGCGCCCGAACCGCCTCAGGCGTTCTTGGCCGCGACCAGCGCGTCGATCTTGGCGCACAGGTTCTTCATGACGAAATAGTCGTCGGTCGAGGCCTTGCCGTCGTTGACCTCCTGCGTCCACTTCTCCAGCGGCACCTTGATGCCGAATTCCTTGTCGATGGCAAAGACGATGTCGAGGAAATCGAGGCTGTCGATGCCGAGATCGTCGATGGTGTGGCTTTCGGGCGTGATCGTCTCGATATCGATCTCGCTGGTGTCGGCAATGATCTTGGCGACTTTGTCGAACGTGGTGGACAAGGGCTCTTCCTTCGGTTGCGGGCGGAATCTGTCCGCATCTTGTTTGGGCGCTGTCTAATCGGTTTTTCCGGGCAGGAAAAGGGCTGATAAGCCCGGTGCAGATGGGATGCTGGCTTTCGAAACGCAAGAAGGGCCGCCGGATTGCCGGCAGCCCTTCCCATTTGACGTGACGTCAGCTCAGTTTTCACGGAGCTTAACCAGGTCGTTCAGCAGTCCGCCCGTCCCGTTATGGACGGTCAGCCGCTCGACCTTGCCGGCGATGGCTTCCAGAGCCTCGAGCTCCTTCAGCCGCAGCATCACCGGGTTCTCGGCCATCACCTTGGCCGTGTTGAGGAGCGAACGCGTCGCGTTCGTCTCCTCGCGCCGGCGGATGACGTTGGCCTCGGCCTGCTTCTCGGCCGAAACCACCTGGTTGAGGATCTCGCGCATCTCGCCCGGCAGGATCACATCCTTGAGCGCGATGTCGCTGACCTCGACCCCGATCTCGGCCATGTCGGCGCGGACCTTGGCCGCCGCCTCCTCGTCGACCGTCACCTTCTTTTCAAGGATCTGGTCGAGCGTGAGCGCGCCAAGCGTCTTGCGGAAGGCGTACTGCAGGGCGCGGTAGAGGGCTTCAGAGAAGTCCTTCACCGCGCTCACCGCCTTGACCGGATCGAGGACCCGGTATTCGGCGGCGATGTTGACGCGGATCGTCACGCGATCCTTGGTCAGCACTTCCTGCCCGGCGACGTCGAGCGACTGGCGCTTGAGGTCGACGACCTTGATCTGCACCATGCGCCCGACGTTCCAGAAGGCGTGCACGCCCGCGGCAAGCGTCCGCGCCAGCGCCCCGTCGACGAACAGCAGTCCGGCCTGACCGTCGACCACCGGGTGAACGGACATCAGTTCCGTCTTGCGGGCCTGGCCGAGCCGGCGCATGAGAGCCGGATCGATCGCAAGATCGGCCGAGGTGTCGACCAGCGTCACCTTCCACGGGCCGGCATCGGTCCACAGCACGAGCTTGCGATCCGGCGCCAGGACGGCATGGAGGTTGCCGTCACGCTCGATGACGGCGACATCCGTACGCCCGGTGCGAACGACGGTGAAATGACGCGCCGCCACCTCCGGCAGCTTGTCGAACAACGCCTTCTCGTAGGCCGAAACGAATTCCGGGTTCTTCAGGTCGTGCCGGGACACTTCAAGGCGTCCGCGCCGGTTGGCAAGCCAATGCTCGCCCGGCATCAGGACAGCCTTGATCTCCCCCTTGTAGAGGGTGACGGCCCGTTCGTTTTCCTTAACAAGGACGCGCTCGCGCCCCAGAACCTTATCGAGAATGGTCATTGTCTTCACTCCTGTCGGGCATGGCCCCATGCGAGGCGTCAACTCATGCGTCGATCATCCTTTTCGTTTCTCGTTTCCCTTTTCCCGGCACGAATGATCCGGAGACCGGTGGCATCGCCAAGCAGCGGGCTTTCGGGAGCGGATCGCGAGGCAGCGAAGCGGGCGCCGGAGGCCTTGGCCTCCCTAGCCGGCGACACTGCGCCTTGATCGTCACCGCGGGCCTGGCCGCGAGCCGATGGCGTTGGATCTGCCGGTACGGCCTTGGCCCGAAGGCTTCGGCCGTCCGTCAGCTCTTTCGCATTCCGGTCCCCGGACCGATTTTCCGAATAACACCGTGACAGGGTGGCTTGGCTTGGAAGGCCAATGGAGAAGGATTCGAACCTTCGACCGTCAGATTCGTGATCTGATGCTCTACCCAACTGAGCTATCCGTGGTGCAGACAGCAGGATTCGAACCTGCGACCTCCGGATCCAAATCCGGCGCTCTCCCCCTGAGCTACATCCGCGATCCCAACCTCCGAAACGGCGCCGTACACAGGGCGGCAGTGCCGCCTGCGCGGGCGGAGACGAAAGCTCCAACCGCTGTGCTCGCTTCGGTTTTCGTGACCGGGAGCGCGCCTATAGACCCTGCGACGGGTTGTCGCAAGCGGCATTGTCGCGGCGGCTTTGCGGCTTCTTTCGGCAGTGGCATTTCGGCAACAGTTGCAACCATCGCCTGTATCAGGCTCGCGCCCGTCAGAAAGTGACGCGGCCAAGCACCCTTAGGCCGTCGCCCTGTGGCTCGACCACCACCGCTTCGCCTTCGCGCGGCGCGACGCCGGTC
>NZ_RZOF01000053.1:0-24794 GCF_003998955.1 Mesorhizobium sp. M4B.F.Ca.ET.017.02.2.1
CTTGAAAGGAGCAGACCGATGCCCGCCGATGCGGGGATCGCGAGGGACTGAAACGCACGGGACATCGGTCTGCTCCTTTCAAGGGTTGGCTCGAAGTCTGGATTGCTCAGGCTTTCGGCTTGTCGCTGCCGCCGGTGATCTTGGCGCAGCTGCCTGCGGGCACGTAGAGCCAGGAATCCGGCTGGTTGTCGGCGGTTGCGGTGCCGGCGCAGGAATGCGTCGCGGTCTGGCAGTCGTTCTGGCCGGCCTTGACGACGCCGTAGCACTTCTCGAAGGCGAAGCCGGGCTTGGCGGCCGGGCCGCTGTAGGCCGCTGTCGCGGCAAGCGAAGTAGCGGCCGCGAGGGCCGATCCGATGAGGGTCTTGGTGTTGATCACAGGCTTGTCTCCTGGTTGGCGTTTCGAGTGAAAGACCGGCCTCGAGGCCCGTCTGCAGTTCAGTCTGTCCGATCGTGACGCCGAGCTGAAATGCTGTCTCGGCATGGATTTGATACGCACTCCCTATGTCCCGGAAGGCGGCGCGAAAAAGCCCTCCGGCGGGGACACCGGAGGGCTTGGCACCTGCGTTCGGGAGTATGCGATGCAGGCGCGGCTAGGCGGGGAGCGAGGCGCCTAGATGTATCGTCTCCCGCAGGCTGCGACCGGGCTTTCATCAGCGCGCAGAGGATCAGCGGCAAGCCAGGCTGCTGCACGCTGCCGCCCCCTGTCGCGCATGTCGGTCAGTTCGCCCCAATCGGTCCAGGGCCGCAACAGCAGCGGAGCTCCGGCACGGTGTCGACTGTCGAGTATGGTGTGAACCGGCGCGCATTTCGTCATGCAATGACCGGCTGCGGTGCTGCGATCCGGACACGGCGTGGTGAAGACGGAAGGCTTGCCGGCGACAATCAGGCGATGGCGACCTTCAGCTGATACGAGGCGCGGCGACTGGAAGACGTCGCCCTCACCCCAATAGGCATCGCCGTCGATCTCGACAGGCGGCGAAAGGAAGGGGATCGTGGCTGCCGCGACGATCGCATCGATCGACAACCGGTCGCTTGTGAATAGCTTTACCGCATCCGTGCGTGCGTTGGCGGCTACCACGCCCAGTTTCACTGGGCATTCCTCATCACGGATTTGCTTGAGATCAATTGACTGTTCCAGGATAGATCGAAGCAGGCTGGCTCTGTCATCGGCAAAGACCGAAGCGTGGCTGATGCGCCGCCAGAAATTGGCCAGTGCCGTCCGCGCGCCGCGCCTGCCGCCAACGCTCAGGCCGTAGGCAAAGACGGCTGCCTCCATCGCTGCGAAGCCCGACGCTGTGACGCCGTTGACGCGGCAGTTCGTTTCGTCCAGCAGGCGATCAAGCACCCCCCAGACGAACGCGCCATGGGCATCGTTTGCCAGCACGACGTCGATCGTCCGTTCCTCCAAGCCAAGATCCACCGCTGAAATGGTGGCCTGGTCCGGTCTAATCGGGGACTGGGCAAGCATGGTTTCGTCTCCATCCCAAGATCGTCAACAAGGTGACTGGAGTGAGACTGCCGCATCTTCTTGATCAGCCGAAATGCCAAGGTGGCATGAAGTCCATAGGCAGATTGCATTGGCTGCCGGTCTTCGCGCGCCGCACTCTTCATCCCGATCAGACGAGGCGACGCGCGTTGCCAGCGCTGGCGCTGTTGCCAGAGCCGCCGCCTGGAAAGGAGATCAATGATGAGAAGACAACTTGCCTGTCTGGCAGCGTTTGCAATTGGCGTTGGTGCGTACCCTGCGTCCGCCAACCCGTTCAGTGACTTCGCTGCATTTCCGAGCTTCTATACGGACGCCACGATGAAGACGATGAAACCGATGGCAGGGTTCAAGAACGCCTGGTTTGCTCTGTCGAAGCATGATCGCGTCAAGATGACAAAGGCATGCAACGACCCGGCGATGAGTAAGCCCCACGCCCAGTTCTGCGCCAAAGTCCTCGCTCTGGGCGGAGCTGACTAGCAGTGCGATCGTAGGCATCTACGAGATGCACGCCCGGCATAACCTCGATACGCAGATGGCATTGGCAGCTTGCCGGCTGATTGTCGCAAAATCAAAGCCAGCAACGAGAAACCCAGAAATTCTCAATTGCTGTCAATCAATCAAACGGTTGTCGACAGGACGACTACCCGACCAGAAAAGGACTTGAAAATGAATCTAAAAGCTATCTGCCTCGGCGCTTTTGCCCTTTCCGTTCTTGGCGGCGTTGCCTTCGCCGGCGCACTCGACGAGCCTTCCAACGTGCAGCCCTTCTTCACCGATTCCGGCATGAAGACGATGAAGTCGAGCGCCGATTTCGAGACGGCGTGGACGGCCACGCCAAAATCGACGCAGAACGCAATGATGAAGGAATGCAACGACGCCGCCATGAGCAAGCCGCATGCGCAGTTCTGCGCCCAACTTTTTGCCCTGGGCCATCACAGCTGACGCTACACGACCAGATGGCGGGCCTTGGCCCGTCATCGTCGCATGACGAAACGCTATCGACTTTATAGCCCCCGCGCATTGGCGTGATCCCCTTCCTTGCGGCAGTCTTCGAGCTGGAAATGCACCTGTGCTGCTCGAGGGACGATACTTATGGACATCCATCACATCCGCTACTTCCTGGCCGTCTGCGAGACCCGAAATTTCACGCGCGCGGGCGAAAGGTGCAACGTCACCCAGCCTGCGCTGTCACGTGCGATCCAGCAGCTCGAGGAAGAGGTCGGTGGCCTGCTGTTTCGCCGCGAGCGAAACCTGACCCACCTCACCGATCTGGGTGCTTTGCTGCGGCCCCGGTTTCAGCAGATCCTTGACGAACTGACCGGAGTGCGGCAGGAGGCCTCGAGATTTTTGTGCCTGGAAAATGCCAACCTCAAGGTTGGCGTCATGTGCACAATCGGTCCGCGGCGATTTACCGGACTGCTGGCCGATTTCAACAGGCGCCAGCAAGGCATCCAACTGCAGCTGGTGGAAGGTGTGCCCGCTTCGCTTTCGCAACTGCTCGAATCCGGTGAAATCGACGTTGCCATCATGGCGTCCAGCGACAGTTTTCCAGAACGGTTCGATGCCACGCCGCTCTATCGCGAGCGCTTCGTCCTGGCCTTTCCAAACGGCCATCGGCTGGCCCGCAACGACAATGTCGCCATCTCCGAACTCGACGGCGAAAATTATCTGAGGCGGCTGAACTGCGAGTATCGCGATCATCTCGCCGGTCTGTGCAACGACCGTGGCGTCAAACTCAGGATCTCCTATGCGAGCGAGCGCGAGGACTGGATCCAGAACATGGTTTCCGGGGGGCTTGGCATCTGCTTCATCCCGGAGTTCAGCGCGGTGATCCCAGGCTTGCAGATCCGGCCAGTCATCGATCCCGAGGTCTGGCGGGAAGTCTCTCTGGTGGTCGTGGCGGGGCGCAGGTTCTCGCCAGCGGCCTCTGCCTTCGTCAACAGCGTCAAGGCGCATGGCTGGCCTGAGAGTGCCCTCGCTCAAGCAATCCGTAAGACCGCAGCCTGAAGAAAACTGAAGAAATGGTTGTGGCGCGCCTCAAGTCCTGTCGTGCGCCTTCTTCATGCATCCAGGACAGCCAACGATAGTTTTCAGGTATCGAATTAAGAGCCAGTCAGCATTTCTCTTTCATCGAGGCTCCCGTCACTCTCCTCTCATGCCCCGCTTCCGCGATTGGGCACCGACAAAGGAGAAATCGACATGGCTTCCAAGACTATTGCATTGCAGGTGCCGCTGAAGCTGGCGCTGACACTCGGACTTCTCACCGCCACCGCCGCGTTTTCGGTGGCCCCGGTTTTCGCCGGCGACTGTCCTGCCGGCCAGGCCGCGACGACCGACATCCAGGAACATCCCAGCAAGCCGGTGGGTGTGACCGACACGGTCCTTTCCGCAATCGATCTGAGCAGCAAGGGCGAGGCCTGGAAAGGCAACATGCTGCGCCTTCGCAAGCTCGTCGTTCAGCCCGGCGGCGTCGTGCCTTGGCACGAGCACAATGTCCGCCCGGCCAACATCCTGATCGTCGAGGGTTCGATCACCGAATATCGCAGCACCTGCAAGGTCGGCATCGAACATCCGGCCGGCGACGTGACCGCCGAGTTCGGTCAGCTTGCCCACTGGTGGAAGAACAATGGCAAGGTTCCGGCCGTCCTCTATTCCGCCGACGTCCTGCCGCCCGCGATGCACGAAGACCACATGATGTGAGCCGTTCGTCGCGGCCAAGCTATCCCGACATCAGAAACCAAAAGCCCGTCCTCTGGCGATCGCCCGGGGACGGGGCAACGGAGCCTGTCATGACGACGAGTGAACATACCGAACCAACGCGGCTTCGCTTAGTGGCCGCAGACGGCTGGCGCTTCGGCCTGATCGCCTTGATTGCGTTCCTGACGCTCGTTGATCTGTTTGCCACCCAGGCCATCCTGCCTTCGCTGGTGGTGAAATTCGGCGTCAGCCGCGCCACCATGGGCTTCGCCGTCAACGCCAGCACGTTCGGCATGGCGGTGGCGGGCATCGCCATCGCGCTCTTCGGACGCGGCATTGATCGCCGCAACGGCATCTGGATCAGCCTGGTCATCCTGGCGATACCGACAACGCTGCTTTCGCAGACCGACAGCATCGTGGTTTTTGCCTTGCTGCGCATAGCGCAAGGCCTCTGCATGTCGACCGCCTTTACGTTGACGATGGCTTACCTGGCAGAGCATTTTTCCGCTCGACAGACGACCAGCGCGCTCGCGGCCTATGTGACCGGCAATGTCGCCAGCAACTTCTTCGGCCGGCTCATGTCGGCTGCCGTGGCCGACACATTCGGCATCTCTTCAAACTTCCTGACTTTCGCCGCCCTCAATCTGTTCGGCGCCGCTCTTGTCTGGTTCACGCTGCAGAAGACCTCGGCCATGATGCGTGGGGACGGGACTGGCGGGACTGCCCGCGGGGCCTGGAAAGCACCATTGCAAAACGTCGAGCTGCGCGCCTGTTTCGCGATCGGCTTCCTGATCCTCTTCGTCTTTATCGGCACGTTCACCTACGTGAACTTCCAGCTCGTAGCAGTGCCCCTGTCTTTGACCCCGATGGCCCTCGGCGTGGTCTACTTCGTCTTCCTGCCCTCAATGTTGACTACTCCACTCGCCGGGCGCGTGGCCTCGCGTCTCGGGCCGAGGGCGGGGGTCGGACTGACGCTCGGGCTGGCGATCGCCGGTTTGCTTCTGCTGCTCGCTCCGAGCCTTCCCGTCGTCCTCGCCGGAATGGCGCTGGTTGCTATCGGCACCTTCCTTGCGCAGGCGATAGCGACCGGACATGTCAGCCGGACCGCCGCGCGCGATCGCGCCGCCGCGAGCGGCATCTATCTCGCGTCCTACTACGGCGGCGGCCTCGCCGGCAGCTTCGTCATCGGACAAGTCTACGACCGCATTGGGTGGACCGCCTGCGTGGCCGTGCTTGTCGCCGTTCTCGCCAGCGCGATTGCGATCGCGCGTGTGCTGCAAACACCGAAGGCCTGAGCATCAACCTGAAAAACTGTTATCCAACCAAGGAGACTGACATGATCAACCAACTGAAAACTCTGCTCGCAGGCGCCGCTCTGCTGATCGCCGTTGCCCTCCCGGCAGCCGCATCGGACGGCGTTGTCACCGTAAAGAGCGACTATTCCGTCGCCGAGACCGTCGCCCGCATCAAGAAGGACGTGCTCAAGAAAGGCATCAAGTTCTTCGGCGTCATCGACCAGGCACGGCTTGGCAACAATGCCGGCAACGATGTCAGGCCTTCGCGGCTCGTCATGTTCGGCAATCCGGCCCTCGGCACGACGTTCATCACCTCAAATCCCGAGGCCGGCCTGGACTGGCCGGTGCGCGTGCTGGTCTACCAGACGCCCGACGGGCAAGTTTACGCTGCCTACAGCGACTTCGACTGGATTGCCAAGCGCCACGGCATCACTGACCGGCAGGCGCAGTTCAAGATGGCCACCGAGGTGATCCAGTCCGTGACCTCGACCGTCAAAAAGAACTGAGTGCCGAGATCTAGTGGCTGGGCATGTGAAGCACGCTGGCTGGCGCCGGCGGCCCCTACTCGGCGGCGGACAATGCTTTCACCCGCTCGCCGAACCACTTCTTCTGCGTGGCCTCGCGCACCAGTGCGCCGACCGCGGGCGAATGCCTGCGGCCGCGCACCGTGACGAGATTGACCTCCCGCCAGAATTCCGGTTCGGTGATCGGCAGGGGCACCACGCCAGGATGCTTGGCGGTATGCTCGGGCATGAAGCCGAACCCAAGCCCGGCAGCGATCATCGCCAATGTCCAGTCGTCTCGATCGCTCCAGTAAACCGGACTGACGGTGACGCCCTGCTCCGCAAGGATGGCGTCCGCGTAGCCCGCGAACTCGCAATTGTTGCGGTGGATGTAGCTTTCGTTGCTCATGTCCTTCACCCGCACAACGCGCTGGTTGGCAAGGCGATGGGCCAGGTGAACGGCCATCACCATCTGCTCTTGGAACAGCGGCAGGGAGTGCACTTCCTCGTCGGGGACGTCTGAAGGCAACGCGTAGATGGCGGCCTCGAGTTCACCCTCGAGCAGCCTTCTCCTGAGGCTCACGGCGTCCGCATCGCAAAGATGCAACTCGACGCCGGGGTGGTGCGCGCGCACGCCCGCGATGAGCTCGATGATCTCGTCCGGAGCGATCGTGCTCATGATGCCAACCTTGAGCGGCATCTTCTTCAGGGTCACGTATTGTTCGGCAATCTGCTTTGCCTGGCGAGAGTTCTCGAAGACGCCCTCGAGATAGGTCTCGACCATGCGGCCGAGTTCGGTGAGGTGAGTGAAGCGGCGCTCACGGTGGAAGAGCGGCCCGCCGAATTCATCCTCGAGAAGTTTGATTGCGCGCGACAGCGCGGGCTGCGTGACATTGCACTGCTCGGCCGCCCTGGTGAAATTCAGCTCCTTGGCGACGGCCAAGAAGTATCGGACCTGGCTGATCTCCACTGCACGCTTCCCCTCGGGGGCGGTTCCGGATGCCCCGGCGTTGCCGAGCAATATTACTAGCTGCCGTAACGTCAAACAACCCGGCCTGCGGACCTGCACCGCGAGGCGCGCCGGTCAGACTGTCGGCTATCGAATCCATGTCTCAACGGCATTTCCGCGGTTTCAGGCGGCTCGCCATACTGGTCCGCAGATCCAGAGCCGAGCGCTGCAGTTCGGCGCCAAGCAGCCGCCGGCCCATTTGCCTGCGGTTCCAGACACAGGGAAACAACGATGCTCAGTGGCAAGACAGCGCTCATCACCGGTTCGACCAGCGGCATCGGGCAAGGCATAGCCGAAGCCTTCGCCGCCAAGGGCTGCAACATCGTCCTGAATGGTTTTGGCGATGCCGTCGAAATCGAACGCCTGCGGGCGAAGCTCGCCGGCGATCACGGGGTCACCGTCCGCTACGACAATGCCGACATGAGCAAGGGCGTTGCGATCACGGCGATGATGGACAAGGCCATCGATGAATTCGGCTCAGTCGACATACTGGTCAACAACGCCGGCATTCAGCATGTCGCGCCGATCGATGACTTCCCGATCGAGAAATGGGAGGCGGTCGTCGCGATCGATCTTATGTCTTCGTTCTATACGATCCGGCGCGCGTTGCAGGCGATGAAGGCACGCAAATGGGGTCGCATCATCAACGTGGCCTCAGCACACGCACTCGTCGCATCGCCCTATAAGTCCGCCTATGTCGCAGCCAAGCACGGGGTCGCCGGCTTGACCAAGACCGTCGCGCTGGAAGTCGCCGAACAGGGCATCACCGTCAATGCCGTCTGCCCCGGCTACGTACTAACCCCGCTGGTTGAGAAGCAGATCCCGGACACGGCGCGAGCCCGCGGCATCACCGAGCAGCAGGTGATCAAGGATGTGTTGCTGGCGGCGCAGCCGACCAAGCAGTTCGTCACCGTCGAGCAGGTTGCCGCGCTCTGTCTGTTCCTGGCGTCGGACGAGGCGGCGTCGATCACCGGTGCCGTGATGCCGATCGAAGGCGGTTGGACCGCTCACTAGACCTACACGAGGACCGAAGGCCATGAACAAGATCACGCGAAACCTGTCTGTCCCGGAAGCAGAACCGGCGGTCAGCCATCAGGGCGAAGTCAGGCGTCAGACAGTCCTCGTCCTTCAAGGCGGTGGCGCTCTCGGTGCCTATCAGGCCGGTGTCTACCAGGCGCTGGTCGAAGGCGGCATCGAACCGGATTGGGTCATAGGCACCTCCATCGGCGCCATCAACGCCGCGCTGATTGCAGGAAACGAGCCCGGCGATCGTCTGCCCAGACTTCAGGAGTTCTGGGACGGCGTCAGCCGGAGCAGTCCGCTCGACGAGTTTTTCCGGATGATGATTCCAAGCAACATCTTCGCCAACATGGGCACGGTGATGCGCGGCATCCCTGGCTTTTTCGAACCGAACCCAAGCGCGATGTTTGGAGTCAACCGCGAGGTCGGTGTCGAGAACGCGTCCTACTACACGACAGATCCGCTCAAAAGGACGCTGAACAGTCTGATCGACTTCGACTACCTCAACGGTCGCCAGACGCGACTGACGGTCGGCGCGGTCAACGTCAACACCAGCGAGCTCAAATACTTCGACACGCGCGAGATGATCCTGTCGCCGGCGCATATCATGGCGTCGGGCGCTCTACCGCCAGCGTTTCCGGCGGTCTGCATCGACGGCGAGCCTTACTGGGACGGCGGCATCTATTCGAACACGCCGATCGAGGTCGTGCTGGACGAACGTCCGCGGCGCGACGCGCTGATCTTTGCCGTCAATATGTGGCAGCCCCGCGCCACCGAGCCGAAATCGATCTGGCAGGTCATGGGGCGGCAGAAGGATCTTCAATACGCCAGCCGCGGCAAGAGCCATGTCGCTCGCCAGGAGCAACTGCATCGTTTGCGCCACGTCGTGCGCGAAATGGGAAAGCTCGTGCCCGAGGAGCGTCGCGAGGATCCGATGTTCAAGGAACTCGCGTCTTACGGCTGTCCGTCGGTCATGCATCTCGTCCGGCTGCTTTCGCCGCGCCTCGACGGCGAGGACCACACCAAGGACATCGACTTCACCCGCTCGGGCATCCGCACCCGCTGGCAGGCGGGATACGGACATGGGCAGCGCGTCCTCGCGGACAAGCCCTGGGAGTGCGAGGTCGACATGCTTCAGGGCATCGTGATCCACGAATCCCAAGAGTGATGCGCCGCGCCAAAGAAGGGATGGGAGACCACCGATGCAGATCATCACTCCAGGTATGCGGCTCATTCCTGAAGCCGTTCTGGCCAACAATGCCGCGCTGTTCCGCACCATCCCGGAGACTCCCTCGCACGCGGACAAGTCACTGCACCGCGTGGTCATTGTCGGCGGCGGCGCCGGCGGCCTGGAACTGGCGACGCGCCTCGGTCGCAAGTTCGGCAACCGGCGGCTTTCGGTCACGCTTGTCGATCGAAACCGCACCCATATTTGGAAGCCGCTATTGCATGAGGTGGCGTCCGGCGCCTTGAGCGCGTCGCACGACGCCGTCGAATACATCGCCCATGCCAGCCGACACGGCTACCGGTACCGCATCGGCGAGGTCGTCGGCGTTGACCGTGCAAAGCGCCAGGTCTTTGTTGCGCCCAGCTTCGACGATGACGGCCGGCAGGTCATACCGCCACGCGTTCTTGGCTACGACACGCTGGTCATGGCAGTCGGCAGCGTCAGCAACGATTTCGGCACGCCGGGCGCCGCGCGCCACGCCATTTCGCTCGACACCGCGGAGCAGGCCGCCCGATTCAACAGGCGCATGATAGATGCATGCCTTCGTGCCAACGCGCAATACGAGCAGCTGTCGCCCGGTCAGCTCCATTGCGTCATCGTCGGCGCCGGCGCAACCGGCGTTGAACTGGCCGCGGAGCTGCACAAGTCGATGCGTGAAATTGCATCGCACAATCTCGACAACATCGACTTCGAGAGGCTGATCCGCATCACCATCGTCGAAGCCGGGTCGAGGATTCTACCGGCGCTGCCTGAGCAGATGGCGCGTGCGACGGCACGCTTGCTGATCAAACTTGGCGTGCAGATGCGTTGCGGCATCAAGGTCACCGAAGTGACCGAAGACGGTATCCGGCTAGGCGAAAAGCTGTTTGTGCCGGCCGAATTGGTGGTATGGGCGGCCGGCATCAAGGCGCCGGATTTCCTGAGGGATCTCGATGGCCTCGAAACCGACCGCATCAACCGGCTGGTCGTCGACGAAACCCTGCGGGCGGTTGGAGACGAGCATGTATTCGCGATCGGCGACTGTGCGAACTGCATGCTGCCGGGCGAAGACAACGCCTTGCCGCCGCGAGCCCAGACGGCCCATCAGCAGGCAGACCACATGGTGAAGGTGATCGCAACTCGTCTCGCAGGGCGTGCCGCGCCGCCGTATCGCTACCGCGACTATGGTTCCGTGGTCTCGCTGGCCGACTACGGCGCGTTTGGCAGCCTGATCGGAGGGCTGAAGATCGACGGTCTCGTTGCAAGGCTTGTCTATCGCTCGCTATACAAGATGCATCTCAAAGCGGTGCACGGACTGGCGAAGACCATGCTGGCTGCGATAGGCGAGATCATCGTCCGGCGGGCAAGACCGCGGATCAAGCTTCACTGATGCATGTCGCCCAAAGTGTGCCGGCGGATCGGATCGTCGGGGGGCATCTGGTTGGGAGGCGAATGGAACAGGAACCTGGCATGCGACGATGCACGGGGGGCATCGAAACCATGCAGGAAAAACATGGCAATGGCCGAGGGGCTCCGGTGGTAGGCTGTGCGGGACGCGTGAAAGTGCAGACATGACCACCGACGACCAGGCAATGACATTCGAGCAGTCCGTCCAGGCAGCCATCGAACTTGATGCGCCTCTCAACGAACGGCTGGCCGTGGTTGCCGCGGCGGTTCGCCGTCTGAACTCGGAATTCGCGGACGCTGTAGAGCGACTGGTGGATCGCCTTGAGAAACAAGGGGCCGGGACCATGGCGCCGGCTCCGGGCGAAGCCATGCCCGGTTTCCTGTTGCCTGATGACGATGGCAAGCTCGTCAGCCTGTCGAAAATCCTCTCCAGGGGCCCAGCCGTCATCACCTTTCAGCGTGGGCACTGGTGCCCCTACTGCCGCTTGAACGCCATCGGCATCGTCGAGGTGCAGCGCGAGATCGCTGAGCTTGGTGGACAGGTGGTCGTGATAATGCCCGAGCGGCGCAAATTCGCCAAAGACATGAAGGCCGCGGTTGGCGCGCAGTTCCCGTTTCTGGTCGACATGGATAACGGCTACGCATTGTCCCTCAACCTTGCGATCTGGGTCGGTGCAGAGATGGAGCGGCTGATGGGCCTGGGGCTCGATCTGCCCAACTACCAGGGCAACAGCAGCTGGTTTCTGCCGATCCCCGCCACCTTCATCGTCGGAACGAACGGCATCATCGCGGATCGCTTCGTCGATCCGGACTACCGCCGGCGCATGGACATTGACGAGATGATCGCGGCGCTCAGGCGGGCTCGCTGACGCCGAATGTCGACCAATCTGCTGACCTCAGCAGGTTGAGCAGCGTTGTCGCGACAGGCGAGCGCTGCCTGCCGGCAACCGCATAAACGGAAACGATCCGCGAGACGTCCAGATCGCGAAGCTTGAGCCGCCGGGTGTTCGAGGATCGCGGCGCCGTAAGCGAGACAAAGCCGACCCCGGCATTGGCCTCGAGCAGCGCGAGTAGGTCCTGGTCGGTTTCTACTTCATGCGCGGTTCGAGGCGAGTAGCCTTTTGCGGAAAGGCAGCGCGACAGTTCCTCGCTCGTCTCCCAATCGATCCGGCTGAGCACAGGCTCTGCCGCAAGCTGGGCCAGCGAGACATCGGCCTCATTGCGCCGGGCAAGCGGATGATCGGAATTTACGGCGAGCTCAATCTCCTCCTGAAACAGCGGCCACACGTCCAGGCGATCCCAGGCCTGTCCCAGCGGCCCGGCAATCGCCAGTTCGGCATCGCCACTTTTCAGCGCGTCGATGACGGCAGCCGGTGAACCACGGTTGATCTTGAGGTGAACGCCGGGATAGGCCCGGAAAAGCTCCGTAAACGGCGACACCAGCAGCGCGATATTGATGCTGTTCGAGATCGTGACATTGAGCGGCGCGACGTCGCTGCTTTGCACTGCCTTGGCAAGCGATTTGGCGGAAGTGGCGGCATCATAACACTGCTGCAGCAGCGGCAGCATGCGGCGCCCAAGTTCGGTGAGGTGCGAATGCTGGCGCTCGCGCCGAAGCAGCTCTCCGCCCAGTTCCTCTTCAAGCGTCTTGATGGCGCGCGTAAGCGCCGGCTGCGTGACGTTGCACTCTTCGGCCGCTCTGGTGAAATTCAACGTATTGGACAGGGCCAAAAAATAGCGGACCTGCTGCATCTCCATGAACTTTCGCCCCCTCAGCGAAATGGTTTATCAGCGATGGCGCATATTGCGAGACTAACCCAATTGATCTCATTGAGCAAAGTGGCTTGCCGCGAGGCTGAAGAGCGGCGGCGATTGCGGACGTTGATGCAGAGGAGCTTAGCCCTTTTGCCTGGCGTCATTCTCAGCAGAATCTAAATTCGGTCGTTCGCTTCCTTGCGTCTCAACATTGCCCTTCGAGGCCTTTGAACTGGCGCGTGCCGAGGTCAACGATCGGCATGTTACCAGGCAAATGGCGCGCCACGGAATAATCGATAAGGATTTGGCGATCTTCAGCGGACGAACACAGCCTCGACCCCAAGTTCACGACATTGCCAATTGCGGTGTAGTCAGCGCGGGCCTCATAGCCAATCCGACCCACCGTTGCCCACCCCATAGCGAGACCCATGCCGAAGCCGATCTCATAACCACGCTGCCGCCAATCAGATATGAGCTCTTGTGTGGAATCCTGCATGTCGACAGCCATTCTTACGGCATGAAGCGCCGGCTCTTCACATGGAACCGGGGCGTTGACGAGGATCATCAATCCATCCGCCGAAAAACTGGTCAGCGTTGCTTCATACTTGGTGATTATCGCGCCGAGCGCCTCATAGTACTCGCGCAGAACCTGCATGAGGTTCTCAGGCTCAGCGTGCGATGAAAATGCAGTAAAGCCACGCAAGTCGCTAAGAACAGCGACTACTTCTGCGCGCTGTCCAGCGAGCATTCGCTCGTCACCGGCCTTCTCTACGAGTTCCGCAACCTGTGGTGCAAGGAAGCGCTTCAACCGCGTCAGTCGTTCCGCGCGGTCCCGCGATGTGGCAAGTTCCTGCGCCATTTGGTTGAACCGAGCAGCCAACCGTTCAAGTTCGTCTCCAGTGGAGATGGTGAGCCGGTGATCGAACTGTCCGGCACCGATCTTGAGAGCGCCCTCCTCCAACAGGAGAATAGGCCCGCTCATCCGTCTGGCAAGCCAGTATGCGAGCACCGCCGCAAGGACTGTGGCGAGGAACAACAACCCGCCGGTCCGCCACAATGAAGCGTATAGAGGCGCAAAAGCCTCTGCCTGCGACTGCTCGACAATTACCGTCCAGCCGGCCGCGGTAACCGGCGCGCCAGCAATCACAACGCGTTCATTCTCGGCGTTGCGGCTTGCAATCGCAGTGCCGCCTGCGGCAGCGCTCGCATCCCGCAATTCGCGCAGGGCCAGCGCTGCTTTCTCGTCCGCGCCCTCCATCACTTTGCTGATCGCGGGGTGAGCGATGAGGCGGCCGGCCTGGTCGATGACAAATCCCTGGCCGCTGCGGCCCACGCGGATTTCGGAAACGATGAGCCAGATCGGCTTCAGACTGATTTCGGCGATGACCGAGTTGGCGACGGCTAAATTGTCGTAGCTGGCCATCGCCATGGTTAGGGAGGGTTCGGACCCCGGGCGATAAATGACTGGACCGTACCACACCTTCGCCGTCCTGAGGCCCACGACAGCGGGATCGCCTGAGCGATCCGCCCCGCTTTCTGTCCTGTTTTTGCCAATGCGAGAGATGTGCAGCCGCTCCGCGCCAGTACCGTCGACAATACTGATGCTGAGGATTCCCGGGACCTCGTGCATCGCTCGTACGGCAAGAAGCCGAAGCTGTTTCACGCTGGCCATATTCGATCCTTCCGGGGGGATCGTCGAGCCTAGCGGAAGCTGGATGCCGTCAAGAAAGCTCTCAATTTTGTCGGCCGCCGATGTTGCCTCGGACTGCAGCAGGGCACTGAGGATCGCATGCTGGTCGACATAGCTGAACCACGTGTTGCTGATGCCACCGGCAGCGATCGGAAAAATGGCCGCGGCGAACAAGACGAAGAAATACTTCTGAAATAGCGATCGACGCATGATGCGGCTTTGAGATTGGACGAAGGTCTCCCAAGTGATGCGACCCGACCATAGGTCGCGATAGCTCAGCCCCGGAAAGGTAACCTAAATTATTGCGTCTTGGTATGGGCTGAGCCGTTCCCGCTCATGGTCGCGTCTCGTCCCTTCCATGGGTTTGGATACGGATCGGGGAGAGTCGCAATCTCAGCTTGATGGAGTCCGCTTCAGGACAACGACGAACTTTGCCTGTTAGGCCGAAATTGGACGCGAAGCCGTCGTTAGCCCTGGCGAGTATACTGGATGGGTCAGGCCGCCCTTTCGCACGCCGTTGCCGCCGATCACCGCACCCACCGTCGGAGAGCCTTTCCAAATTAATGGCCTTGCGCTACGTCGTAGTTGGTGGGCCAGCAGCGTCATCGTTTTCTGCATAAAATCAATATGTTAGCGGGTGGTTAGCCAACCCTTTTCCTTCGTATTCTCTCGTATGGCCTGGCGAACCGAAGTATCAAGTGGACACAACCCCACAAGTCTCTCGACCATCTCCTTAGGCAAAAATTGAAGTGCCCAAAATCAGACGGTCTGCCTGACCGGCAGAGCCACGCCCTTGCTGGAGCTGATGACTTCCGCCAGGTCCTCGACCGTCCGCAGATAGTGCTGTTCGAGCAGCACGGAGGCCTTGTCCGCATCCCTGTCGAGGGTCGCTTCCGCAAGCGCGCCATGCTCGGCCTGGACATCGCGACCGACCGGTCGGGCAGAGGCCAGCAGAACGGGAATGCGGTAACGCTCGGTCGCTGCATAGAGCCGTTCGAAGAATTCGAGCGTCCATGGCGAATTGCAACCCGCCAGCAAGGCGCGGTGGAACGCGTGGTGCCGCTTTTCGAGGGTCCAGATATCGGCTTCGGGGCCCGTTCGCGCCGCCTGCACATTCAAGGCGTAGAGCGAGGACACGATGCCCGACGCCCAGGAGTCGTCGCCATTCTTGATTGATGCCTTGAGCGCTTCCGTCTCGATGACGATACGCAGTGACGTGGCGTCGTGGAGCTCGTCGAGCGACAGCGGCGCCACGCGGAAGCCGCGCAGCGATTCGGCCGTCACCAGCCGTTCGGCCTGCAGGCGGTTCAGTGCCTCGCGCAGCGGCGAGAAGCCCATGCCATAGCGCTCGCCCAAGTCGGCAAGACGCAACGGTCGGCCAGGCGGAAGTTCGCCGCGTATGATGTCGTGGCGCAGGGCATCGTAGGCTTTTTGGGCAAGCGTCATTCACATTTCCTCGCCCTTACAGCCTTACCTCATAGAGGAGCTCGTCGGCAATTTCATTTATTTTCGAAAATTTCTGTTGCAATCGAAAATCCTTGAGGCCATGCTAGATTTAACGGGCTACAAGCAGGAGGATGCCATGGCACAGGAGCGCGAAAACCATCGCGAGGATGTCGTCGGCCGGGCGAACGTCGAGGACACGCCGGAATTGCTTGCCTATTACGACGAGCTGGCGCGCCATAAGGCAGGCGCGCTGTGGACCGTCGCCAACAAGATCGAGCCTTGGGAACCGAAGTCGCAGTCGGTGCCGGTGGTCTGGCGCTATCGCGACCTGCGTGCGCATGTCCTTCGCTCGGTTGAACTCGTCACACCGGAAAAGGCCGGACGGCGGGTGGTTTATCTGAACAATCCGGGGCGCACCGACGTGGCCGCCGCGGTCGGCTGGATCTATGGCGGGCTCCAGGTGATGAATCCCGGCGAGGTTGCCTCGGCGCATCGCCACTCGGCCTCGGCGATCCGCTTCATCATCGAGGGCTCGGGCGCCTATACTGTGGTGGACGGGCACAAGATGACGCTCGGCGCGAACGATTTCGTGCTGACGCCGAACGACACCTGGCACGAGCATGGCGTGGAGGCGACCGGCTCGCCCTGCATCTGGCAGGACGGCCTGGACATCCCCTTCGTCAACGCCATGGAAGCCAATTTCTACGAGGTTCACCCGGATCTCAGCCAGGCGGTCGGCTACGCGGTCGACGACATGACCAAGACCTGGGGGAACGCGGGGCTCAAGCCGATGGGCGAGAACTGGACCAAGGGCTACAGCCCGATGTTCAAATACGAATGGGCACCAACCTACGACGCACTGACGAGATACGCGGGTTGCACTGATGGCTCGCCCTTCGACGGCGTGCTGATGGAGTATGTGAACCCGGTGACGAACGGCCCGGTCATGCAGACGCTCGGCGCATCGATGCAGATGCTGCGTCCCGGCGAGCACACAAAGGCGCACCGGCACACGGGCAGCGGCCTCTACCATGTGGCGAAGGGCAGCGGTCATTCGATCATCAACGGCCGCCGCTACGATTGGCAGGAGCACGACATCTTCTGCGTGCCGTCCTGGGCGTGGCACGAGCATGCCAACGGCTCCGATCGCGAGGACGCCTGCCTGTTCTGCCTGTCCGACCTGCCGGTGATGCGGGCGCTCGGGCTCTACCGCGAGCAGGCATTCGGCGACAATGGCGGCCTGCAGCCGCTCCTCTGAAGGAAAGATCATGAAACTTGTGACCTATCGCACCTCGGTCGAGGCGGCGGCAAGGCTCGGCGTACTCGCCGACAATTTGGTCGTGGATGTGGAGGCGCTCGCCACGGCGCAAGGCACGACCCTGCCCGATACCATGCTCGGCCTGATCGATGCCGGGCGCGGCGGACTGGAGACGCTTCGCGACTGCCTCGGCAGGGCAGCCGGACGCTTCCCGCCCGGAACCGCCACTGCGGTGGACAATGTAAGGCTGCTGGCGCCCATTCCCCGACCGCGCAAGAATATCTTCGGCATCGGCCTGAACTATGTCGAGCATGTCGCGGAAAGTGCGAAGTCGCTCGACACGTCAAAAGACCTGCCGAAGCAGCCGGTCGTCTTCTCGAAGCCGCCGACCACGGTGATCGGGCCTGGGGACGGCATCGAGCACAACAAGAAGATGACGCAGCAGCTCGATTGGGAGGTGGAACTTGCCGTTATCATCGGCACCACCGCCCGCCGCGTGCGCAAGGAGCACGCACTAGACCACGTCTTCGGCTATTCGGTGATGATCGACGTTTCGGCGCGCGACAACCGGCGCGCCGGTCAATGGATCTTCTCCAAGGGTCAGGACACGTACGCGCCGTTCGGGCCGTGCATCGTGACGGCCGACGAGATTCCCGACCCGCAGGTGCTCGACCTGTCGCTGACGCTCAACGGGGTCGAGAAACAGCGGTCCAACACCCGCCACATGCTGTTCAAGGTCGACCACCTGATCGCCGACATTTCGTCGGCGATCACGCTGGAGCCCGGCGACATCATCGCCAGCGGCACGCCGGAAGGTGTCGGCGCCGGGCGCGATCCGCAGGAATGGATGTGGCCGGGCGACGTGGTCGTGGCATGCGTTGAAGGGATCGGCACGCTGCGGCATCCAGTCGTGAACGCGACGCCGGAGTAGGCACGTGCCCACGCCGTTCAAGACAGCCGTCGTGCGGTTGGTCCCGGATCTAAGCGATCAGAAGGTCTCTGGCATCCAAGACAGCCTGCCTGGTGGCCGATGAGAGCAGGAGAGTTGCCATGCTGAAGCTTCCAAAGTTCGTTGCCGCGGCGGTGCAAGGCGCACCCGTTTTTCTCGATACGCCGGCGACGATCGAGAAGGCCGTCTCCCTGATCCGCGAGGCAAGGGCCAATGGCGCCGATCTCATCGCCTTCCCGGAGGTGTTCATCCCGGCCTATCCGTATTGGAGCTGGATCACCGATCCGGTGACCGGCGGAGCCTGGTTCGACAAACTGGCACGCGCCGCCATTGTCGAGCCCGGTCCGGAAGTCGAAATCCTGCGCAGTGCGGCACGCGAAGCCGGCATCCACGTCGTGATCGGCATCAAAGAGCGCAGCGCGAGTTCGATTGGAACTCTCTACAACACCCTGTTGACCATCGGCCCGGATGGAACGCTGCTTGGCAAGCACCGCAAATTGATGCCGACCTGGGCCGAAAAGTTGACCTGGGCGCCTGGCGATGGAGCCGGCCTGAAAGTCCACGACACTGCAATCGGGCCACTCGGCGCGCTTGCTTGCGGCGAGAACACGAACACCCTTGCGCGCTTCACCCTTCTCGCCCAAGGCGAACTGGTTCACGTCGCCAGCTACATTTCGCTGCCTGTTGCGCCGCCCGACTACGACATGGCGGAGGCCATAAAGCTGCGCGCCATGGCCCACTCGTTCGAAGGCAAGGTCTTTACGATCGTTTCCTGTTCGACCGTCTCGGAAGAAATCATAGCCGCAATGGAGGGTGTCGTTCCGGATGCAAGGGCGCGCCTGCAGCGCAAGTCCAGCGCCTTCTCTGGGGTGATCGGCCCGGACGGGCGCGTGGTTGGCGAGCCGCTGATCGACGAAGAAGGAATCGTCTACGCCGAGATTGATCTCGGACGCTGCATCCAGCCGAAGCAGATGCATGACATAGTCGGCCACTACAACCGGTTCGACGTTTTCGACCTGCGGGTAAACCGCCGCAGGCTGGAACCGATTTCCCTGACCGAAAGGGCGCAGACCTTCGACGGCGATGACGCCGGCTTGATCGAACCGGCACAGCCAGGTGCCCATTCGGCATAAGCCGAAGCCTACCAGTTACAGCAGTCAGACGGAGCGGATCCAGCATGGCGAGCACTTTTCGCATCGGGCAGATCGTGCCTTCCTCCAACACCACAATGGAGACGGAAATCCCGGCGATTTTCCGCACGAGGGAAATATTCCTGCCTGAACGTTTCACTTTCCATTCCAGCCGGATGCGGATGAAGAAGGTGGTCAAGGAAGAGCTCGAGGCCATGGATCGTGACAGCGACCGCTGCGCGATCGAGCTTTCCGACGCGCGCGTCGACGTCCTCGGCTATGCCTGTCTGGTCGCGATCATGAGCATGGGCAAGGGTTATCACCGCACCTCGGAAGCGCGGCTGCATATGCGCACAGCGGAGAACGGCGCTCCTGCTCCAGTTGTCACGAGTGCAGGTGCGCTCGTCGATGGCCTCAAGGTGCTTGGGGCGAAGAAGATCTCGATGATATGCCCTTACATGAAGCCGCTTACCCAGCTGGTGGTCGACTACATTGAGCATGAGGGAATAGCGGTGAAGGACTTCGTCGCCCTCGAAATTCCCGACAACCTCGAAGTCGGCAGGCACGATCCGAACAACCTGCTCGATATCTACAAGAGGGTCGACACAACCGGCATCGACGCGTTTGTCGCGTCCGCCTGCGTGCAGATGCCTTCCTTACCGGTGATCGACGAACTCCAGAAGGCGCTGGGCCTTCCCGTCGTCAGTGCCTCTGTCTGTACCAGCTATCAGATGATGTCACGGCTTGGACTGCTCGCCGCGTCACCCGGCGCCGGCGAACTGCTCTCCGGCAGGTATTGACGAGCGCAAGTTCAGTCACAGGCCCTGATCGAAGGCAGACCCGGTTACCAGTCGGCAATGCAGCCCGGATTCCCGCGATGCCCTTCCCACTGCCTGATCGCCGCGGTGGTCAGCCCTGAGGCCTGCGACACGTCATTATTCTCGAAAAAAGAAGAATCTTCGAAAATCTCATTGACAGGCTTATGCGAACGTGAAAACTTAACTGACAAGTAAAGAAATCCGAAACAAGCCGGATCGTCAATGGGAGTTTAGCGATGCTGCAAGAGCGCATCGAAGGACGGTGGCTGGACTGCTTCCGCCGCGTCTTCGTACTAAATGCTATCGGCAATGGGACAAGGGTGGCGATCCTGTCTGAGACGCAGTCGCGTCCGGTGCTGGTCCATCTGTCGGAACTCGCCCTGCACGATCTCGGTGCCGAATTCTGCATGATCCAGATGCCGACGCCGCGCCAGACGGCGCCGGTGCCGGTGAAGTCCACCGGCACGTCCTGGGCGATCCAGGGCAACCGCGCCGTGATCGAGGCGCTGAAGCTCTGCGAGGTGATCGTCGACTGCACGGTCGAGGGGCTGATCCATGCCCCGGAATGGCCCGAGATCGAGGCGGCAGGACGAACCCGCCTCCTGGTCGTCACGAACGAACATCCTGAAATCCTCGAGCGCACCGAGCCGACGGCCGAGCTCGGCCCGAAGGTGGCGCTCGGAGTGCAGATGCTGCGCGAGGCGCGCGAGATGCGCGTCACCTCGCCGGCCGGTACCGATCTCGTCATCGATTTGCGCAACGCACCCTGCGGCGGCACGCCGGCCTTCGGCACCACGCCCGGCGCGGTGGCACACTGGCCGGGCGGGCTCTGCCTCGCCTTTCCCGGAAAGAACTGCGTCAACGGCCGGATCGTCATGGACGTTGGCGACATGAACCTGACGTTCAAGACGACGCTCACCAGCCGCATCGACTTCACCGTCGAGGACGACTTCGTCACCGCCATCAAGGGCGACGGCGTCGATGCCATCCATTTCCGCGAATACATGGAAGCCTGGAACGACCGTAACGCCTACGGCATGAGCCATGTCGGCTGGGGCATGCATCCGCGTGCCCGCTGGGTCTCGGCCGCCATGTACGACAAGCGTGACATGCAGGCTGTGGAGTTCCGCGCGCTGGCGGGATCGTTCCTGTGGTCCACAGGCGCCAACCAATATGCCGGCCGCTACACGCTCGGTCATTTCGACCTGCCGATGCGCAACTGCACAATCACTCTGGACGGGAACGTCGTCGTCAAGGACGGCCTCCTGCAAGGCGAACTGGCGTCCTGACGCCCTCGGAGAAGACCATGAGCGACATTGCCGATTACTACGACCTCTCCCGCATCCGCCCGCAGGTGCAAGCCAAGCTGCGGCTGGTCAACGAGCTTGGCCGCGATAAATTCGCGTCGCGCGCCAAGGGGATCGACGATGACGCCTCCTTCCCGGTCGAGAACTACAAGGATTTGGCGGCTGAAGGCTTTCTCGGGCTCTGCATCCCGGAGGAATTCGGTGGCTGGGGCTTCTCGATGTTCGAGTATGCGATGGTCGGCGCCGAGATCGGCAAATACTGCGGCGCCACCGCACTGACCTTCAACATGCACAACTCGTCCATGGCTTGGTCGCGCTTCATGTTCGATATGCCGAACCTGACGCCCCAGGAGAAGGCGGCATTCGCGCCGCTGCGCGAGCGCCAGTTCCGCCGCGCCATCGCCGAAAAAGCGATCTATTCGCAGCCGATCTCCGAGGGTGGCCAGAACTGGACCTCGAAGCCGAACCAGACGCAGTGCCGCAAGGTCGACGGCGGCTGGAAGATCAACGGCTTCAAGAAATTCGCCTCGCTGGCCGGCTATTGCGACTACTACACCATCGTTTGCACCGAGGTGTTCGAGGGCCGCGAGCCGCGCCACGAGGACACCATGCTGTTCGTCGTCCACAAGGATGCGCCGGGCCTCAGCGTCAAGGGCGACTGGGATCCGCTCGGCATGCGCGGCACCAACAGCCGCGACCTCATCCTGAAGGACGTCTTCGTCACCGAATTGGACCTGTTGATGCCGCGGGGCATCTTCGGCAAGACGCTGCCCAACTGGCCTCACATGATGGTGACCCTTTCGCCCACCTATATGGGTGTCGCGCAGGGCGCCTTCGACTTCATGGTCGACTATCTCAAGGGCAAGGTGCCCGGCCAGCCACCAATAGATCGGCGCATGTATGCGACCAAGCGTATCGCGGTGGGCAAGATGTACGCCCGGCTGGCGAACATGCGCGCGCTGTGGTGGCAGGCTTTCGGCGAGTCGAAAGGCTTTCCGACCAAGGGCGAGGTGCTGCGCATGTACGCCGCGCAATACAACGTCATGGAAGGCGCGGCCGAGATGACGTCGATGGCCATCCGCACCTGCGGCGGCCAGTCGATGCTGAAATCGCTGCCGCTGGAGCGGATGTACCGAGACAGCCGCTGCGGTGCGCTGATGCTGCCCTTCACATCCGAGATCATGGAAGACTACCTCTCGGTGCTGGCGCTCTACGAGATGGACGAGATCGACTCCGCCCCTGGCGATGAAGGCGGCGCCCGCATGTCGCTGTGGCGCGGCGAGCACGGCGCCGCGCGATCGGCCCGGTAGACGCCAATGGCGCGCGAAACGGTTGAGGTCGTCGGCGTCTCAGCTGCCTCGCCGGAGGCGGTGTGGTCCGTCGTTTCGGACTTCTGCGGACAATGGCACCCGGCCATCGCCACCATCCACGCCGAGCGCGACGCACGCGGCGCCCTGGTTCGCGCCTTTACCGCTCATGGGGAGGGTACCGTCTATCGCGAGCAACTCACCTGGCTGAGCGACAGCGACCGCACGCTTGCCTACACACATCTCGAAGGCATTGCCGGCGCGCAATCCTATGACGGCCGCATTGCCATAGGCGCCGGCGATCATGGCGGCAGCACCCTGCGCTGGAGCGCGCGGGTCGAGGCCGCCTCGCCGCGGTTGCAGGCGATTTGCGAGGGCACGAAGGCGATCTTCGAAGCGGGCATCGCCGCCCTGTCGGAGACAACGCTCGCTACCGACGCGACGGAGCAGCCAAGGCCCCTGCCCGCCTCTGCCGCCACGCGGGACATAGTCATCGATGGCGAGCCTCGCCTCGCGCTAACGACGACGGACAGCGACGGTCCGCTCTGCCTGTTCCTGCACGGCATCGGCGGCTCGCGCGGCAACTGGCTGCCGCAACTCGCGGCCGCAGGCGGCGTGATGCGCGCGGCGGCACTCGACTTGCGCGGCTACGGCGGCAGCGCGCTCGGGCGAATGCAGTCGACCGTAGAGGACTACTGCGACGACATCCTGCGCGTGAAGGAAGAACTTGGCGCCGATCGGCTGGTGCTGGTCGGCCTCTCCCTGGGCTCGTGGATCGCCACCTCCTTCGCCATGCGCCACCCGGAGATGCTGGCGGGGCTGGTCCTTTCGGGTGGCTGCACCGGCATGTCGGAGGCAAGCCTCGAGGAGCGCGAGACCTTCCGTGTCAGCCGCAAGGTGCCGCTGGATGCCGGCCAGACGCCGGCCGATTTCGCTCCCGCGGTGGTGAAAGTGCTGGCGGGGCCGAACGCCTCCGACGCGGTGAAGGAACAGCTTTTCCGGTCAATGGCGGCGATCCCGTCCGCCACCTATCTCGACGCGCTCGTCTGCTTCACGAATCCCTCCGAGGGTTTCGATTTCTCGCGCCTGACCATGCCGGTGTTGATGATGACGGGCGAGCACGACCGGCTGGCGTCGCCATCGGAGATCCGCAGCGTTGCCGGGCGAATGCTCGACCAGGCCTCCCGGCCAGACATCCGCTACGAGACTATCCTAGATGCCGGCCATGTCTGCAATGTCGAGCAGCCCGCAGCCTACAGCCGCATCCTGCTGGACTTCCTGAGGAAACTGCCGCGATGACCGCCTTGTCCCGCCGACAGCAAAACAAGATCGAGCGCGAGCGGCGCATCCTGGAAGCCGCGCTGAAGGTCTTTTCCGAAATGGGCTATTCCGGCGCCAACATGGATGCCGTCGCTCTCGAGGCGAACCTGTCGAAGCCAACGCTTTACCAGTACTTCCAGTCCAAGGAAGCGCTGTTCTCGGCCATGATGCTTGGCGAGCGCGACCAGATGCTGGCGGTCTTCGAACATCCTTCCGATCGCGGCATGGTGGCGGACCTGCTGGAATTTTCCTGGGACTACGCCGACACCGTGCTGCGTCCGGACCTCCTGTCGCTGGCAAGGCTCATCATTGGCGAGGTGCAACGCTTTCCGGAGATCGGCCGCGCCTATCAGGAGGTGGGGCCGGACCGCCTGCTGCGCGGCATCATGGATTATCTGCAAGGCCAGCGACGCGGCGGCCGGCTGGCTTTCGACGACGCCGAACTCGCCGCGCAGGATCTATGGGGCCTGATCCTGTCGGCGCCGCGCACGCAGGCCCTCTACATGCCGGACCACTCGCCCTCGCGCGCCGAGATCGCCCGCTATCTGAACAACGGCCTCAAGGTATTCCTCAAGGCCTATTCGACACAGCCCGAGACTGATCTCGCCGAACTCGCACGACTTATCGGCGCCCATTCCCTCAATCAGGTGCAACATGACGCTTGACGATTATATGGCCGACCCGGCCAGCCGCTTTGCCACGGTCGCGATGACCGACACCAACGGGCTGCTGCGCGGGCAGATGGTCTCGGCCAACAGCCTCAAGGGCATTGCCAAGAACGGCATGGGCATGGCCCCCGCGCAACTGGCGCTGGACCCGACCGATGCGATGCTCATCATTCCTGGCGTCAATGACGATAAGGGTGATTTCCACGATGACCCCTTGCAGCTCGATCCCGGTTCCGTCCGCCGCCTGCCGTGGTCGAAGGCCGGGCATGACCTGCTGGTGCTGTCGAACTACACCGGTGCTTCATCACAGATATGCCCCCGCGCGATCCTGAAATCCGTTCTTGCCCGTGCCGGCGAAGCGGGGCTGGTGCCGAAATACGGAATGGAACTGGAATACACGCTGTTCGACGAGACGCCGGAGAGCGCGAAGGCGAAGGGCTATCGCAATCTCAAGACCGCGACGGCGCATGCAAGCCACGACCTGATCCTTTACCAGGTCGTCCAGACCGAGTGGTACGGGGC
>NZ_RZOF01000540.1:0-2550 GCF_003998955.1 Mesorhizobium sp. M4B.F.Ca.ET.017.02.2.1
GTCGCACGACAAGGAGGGTTCCTTCCTCGACGGACTGTCGACGAAGGCGGCCGGCGGCCGCATCGCCTGGCTCGGCGATCTCGGCGGCCATCTGCCGATGGAGCCTGGCATCCTCGACCTTTGCCAGGCCGCGCTCGTCCGCTTCGCCGACGCTTCGTTCCACAGCGAAGCACTGGTGCCGGGTGTCGATTTCGAGGCGCTGTGGCAGGCCTTCGTCACGCTGCGCCAGGCGAGCAGCGGCTGCGCGCTCAAGGTCCACTACGACGATCCGGCCAGGCGCAAACTGCTGAAGCCGGAGGCCGTGTGGGAAGTGGAGCAGGCGATGCGCCTCACCGCGCCCGAGATCCATGCCGCCACGGTACGGCGCTCGTCCTGGCACCGGACGTTGCTGTCGATCTTCGATCGCTTCGACCTCGTCGCGCTGCCCACCGCGCAGGTCTTTCCCTTCGAGGTCGCCACCCGCTGGCCGCGCGAAGTGGCCGGGCGCGCCATGGACAGCTACCATCGCTGGATGCAGGTCTCCGCCTTCGCCACGCTCGGCGGCTGTCCGGCGCTCAACGTACCCGTCGGCTTCGACGGCAAGGGCCGGCCGATGGGCATGCAACTGATCGGGCGGCCACGCGGTGACCTCGCTGTGCTGCGAGCCGGCGCGGCCTACGAGGCGACCTTGCCCTGGCAGGCAGGGGCAAGCTGACGACCGCCTATGGCGGCAGGCTGGCGCTTGCGCCGGCACCGGCGCCGTGCATTGATCGCGTTCGGCCGCCGCCGGATCGGCGCCATCCTGCTTGAGGAAAGATCATGTCGCTGGAACTCTACGCCACCTATGTCGTCGCCTGCATCGTCATCATCCTGGTGCCCGGCCCGACCGTCACGCTGATCATCGCCAACAGCATCCGCCACGGCTCGCGTGCCGGCCTTGCCAATGTCGCCGGCACCCAGGCCGGCCTCGCCATCATGATCGCCATCGTCGGCATCGGCCTCAACACGCTGATCGCCGGCATGGGGCACTGGTTCGAATGGGTCAGGCTGATCGGCGCCGCCTATCTGATCTGGATGGGCGTGCAGATGTTCCGTTCGAAAGGCACGCTGAACCCTGACGGCTCGGCCAGGAAGCCGCGCGGCGGCTTCTTCTTGCAGGGTTTCCTGGTGGCGATCAGCAATCCGAAGACGCTGGTCTTCTTCGGCGCCTTCTTCCCGCAGTTCATCGCGCCGCAGGGCAACTACACGCTGCAGATCATGGTGATGGGTCTCACCGCGATGGTCTTCGCCGCGATGTCGGATTCCACCTACGCGCTTGCCGCCGGCCGCGCCGGCCGGCTGCTGTCGGCCAGCCGCATCAAGCTGATGTCCCGCATCAGCGGCAGCTTCCTGGTCGGCGGCGGCCTCTGGCTGGCGTTCTCGAAGGCGAAGTAGCGCCTACCTTCCCTCGCCCCGTTTACGGGGAGAGGGTGGTCGCGAAGGGACCGGATGAGGGGCAGCGCCAGGGTTCGGGCAAAACACCGACATTCGCGCCGCCCCTCATCCGCCTGCCGGCACCTTCTCCCGTAAGCGGGGAGAAGGAAAGCTTTCAGAGCCGCCCCAGCCTCTCGACCAGCAGCGCGAAAAACGCGTCATGGTCGATGTCGCGCATCACCATGGCGTTCGTTTCCCGCTTGGTCACGCCCCACCAGTCGATCACCGTCATGCCCATGGTGAGCTCGGAAGAGGTCTCGACGCTGACATTGCAGTTGCGGCCCTTGAACAGCTCGGGCTTGATGAGATAGGCGATCACGCACGGATCGTGCAGCGGCCCGCCATCGGTGCCGTACTTCTCCTCGTCGAAACGCTCGAAGAACTCCAGCATCTCCGACGTGGCGATGCCCACCCTGGTGCCGAGGTCGCGGAAAGCCTGCGTGCGCTTGGCCGTGGTCAATGCCTTGTGGGTGACGTCGAGCGGCATCATCACGATCGGAACGCCGGATTTGAAGACGACGTCGGCGGCGTGCGGGTCGACATAGATGTTGAATTCGGCGGTCGGGGTGACGTTGCCGCCCTCGAAGAAACCGCCGCCCATCAGCACGATTTCCTTGATGCGCGGCGCGATCCGCGGCTCGCGGATCAGCGCCAGCGCGATGTTGGTGAGCGGTCCGAGCGGGCAGAGCGTGATCGTCCCGCTGTCTTCGCGCATCAGCGTCTCGACGATGAAATCGACGGCGTACTGATCCTGCAGCGGCATCGTCGGATCGGGCAGTTGCGGGCCGTTGAGGCCGGTCTTGCCATGCACTTCCTCGGCGGTGACGAGCTGGCGCGCCAGCGGCCGGATGGCGCCGGCATAGACCTTGATGTCGGGCCGGCCGGCCAGCTCGCAGATCTTGCGGGCGTTCTTCTCGGTCAGAGTCAGCGGCACGTTGCCGGCAACGGCGGTGATGCCGACGATCTCCAGCTCGGCGCTGCCGAGCGCCAGCAAAATGGCGACGGCATCGTCCTGACCGGGATCCGTGTCGATGATGATCTTGCGTGACTGCGGCATTTCAATTCCTTCTGGGAGTCTTTTTGGGCGGGGTTTTGGGG
>NZ_RZOF01000541.1:0-2548 GCF_003998955.1 Mesorhizobium sp. M4B.F.Ca.ET.017.02.2.1
AGCTACGCGCGGGTCGCCGGTGCGGCTCGCCGCCACCATCATGTTGAAGCCGCCACCGGCGACCCGCGCGTAGCTCGACGCGGTCTTCTCGGTGCCTGGCGCCGGCAAGGCGTCGATGCGGTAGACATAGTCCACCACGGCGCTGCCGACATGGACCAGCCGTCCGCTCATGCGGCAGCCTCCTTGCCGGAGCGGATCTTTGCCTTGCGTGCCGCGACGAGATCGTCTGCCAGCGCGCGAACCTCGGCGAGATCGATGCCGTGCAACTTGGCGATGCGGTGCTGCGGCAGGCGCGACAGCCCGGCTGAGGCGCCTGCCATGCCGGCGGCGACGGCGCCGATCGTGTCGGTGTCGCCGCCGAGATTGGCGCTGATGACGGCCGCCCGCCAGGGATCGCCATCGGCGACCTCCAGCACGGCGAACGCCGCCGGAACCGATTCCTGGCTGGCGACGCCGGTGCCGACCAGATCGACGATCAGCCTGATCGCTTCTTTCTCCGTCTTGCCGCGCACGAGATCCTGCGCCCAGGCGATCCGCGCTGCGATATCACCGCCGGTCACCCAATTCCCGTGCGTTGCCCCCAGCCGCGCCGCGGTCACGGCGCGCGCGGAAGCCGCGCGCCAGTCGGCGCCTGAGACTCCGCTGCTGACCGCCGCAGCGACCGCCGCCGCCGAAGCTATGGCAATCGAGGTGTTGTGCGTCGCCCGGCAGGTTTCCGCGACCTTCGCAACCAGCGCGTCGAGCGGCTCCGGTGGCATCATGATGCCGACCGGCGCGATGCGCATCGCCGCGCCATTGGTATCGCCGGCGCTGCCGGCTTGCTCCGGCGGCACGCCGTCATTGATGGCGTCGATGGCGCGCTTGGTCGACGGGCCGAGCAGGTCGTAGCTGCCGCGCGCCTTGACCTCGCGCTCCCAGTCGAGCAGCGCATTGACCCAGCGCGTGTGGTCGAAACGGTCGCCGGACTCGACCATAATGCGGCCAAGCAGCAGCGCCTGTTCCGTGTCGTCGGTGATCGTGCCGGCAACAAGGCCCTTCGACACCGGATGATCGTCGACGGGCGCGACGAAGTCCTCGACATGGCCATAAAGTTCGGCGATCCGGGCCGGCGACAGAAGCTGCGTCGGCATGCCCAGCGCGTCGCCAAGCGCGCCGCCGATCAGCGCGCCCATGGCGCGGTCGATCGCCCCGGCCGCATCCGTCATCTCAAAACTCCAGATGCAGGGCGAAATGCGCCGGGTTGAGCAGGCTGGTGACGAATTCGATGGCGCGGCCGTCGGCGGCGCGGGTCAGGCGCCGCGTGCGCAGGAAGGGCGTGCCCGGCGCGCAATCGAGGATGGCGGCATCCGCCGCGCTCAGCATCTCGATGTCGACCCATTCCTCGCCATGGTCGGGCACCAGCCCTGCCCCGCGCAGCGTCTGGTGCAGCGAGCCTTCGCGCAGGCCGCGCAGCGGCACGTCTTCCAACTCGGGCGAGAGCGGCAGGCGGCTGCGCTCGATCGAAATCGCATGGCCGTCATTTGCATTGGTGCGGACGCGATCGACGGCGATGAAGGCCGGATTGTCGACACCGAGTCTGGCGGCAAGGTCCGCGTCCTCGATGACTTCGAGCCGCAGCGTGCGCGTCTCGGCATTGGCGCCGGCATTGGCAAGCGCGCGCGACCAGCCGACAGCATCGTCGACCGGCTTGCCGTCGAAGGTGACGAAGGAGCCGATGCCGACCCTGGTGGTGATCAGGCCCCGGCTCGACAATTCCTCGAGCCCTTTGCGGACCGTGTTGCGGCTGACGGAGAAGCGCTGGACGAGTTCGTTCTCGCTCTGCAGGCGGTCGCCGAAGCCGAGCACGCCGGAGCGGATTTCGTGCTCCAAAACCGTCGCGATCTGCTCGGGTTTGCCCGTGCCGGGGGTGAGCTGCGTCGCGCGACGGGCCATATCGATACCTGTTCAGTGAACCTGTATAATCCTGTTCAATAGCGCATTTGAAAGGCGGCGTCAACGGCCGAGTTCGGCGCATGCAAGAGGGGCGCTGCCGTTGCGGCCGGCCCCCTTCTCCCCTGTCACTTTACGGGGAGAAGTGCCCGGCAGGGCGATGAGGGGCGGCGCCGACTTCAGACAGTTGGCTGGCCAGTCAGACGAAGAAGAATTCCTCGACCCGCTGCTTGGCCTTGCGCAGCCCAGGCAGGATCTCGCGCTCCATCGCCTCGACCGAAAAGCGGGCCGACTGCGTCGAGACGTTGATGGCGGCGACGACCTGGCCGGTACGGTCGCTGATCGGTACGGCTATCGAACGCAGGCCGAGCTCCAGTTCCTCGTCGACGATGGCGAAGCCGTCCGTCTCGGCCTGTTGAACGGCCTTGGCCAGCAAGTCCCGCCTGACGATCGTCTTCGGCGTCCGCCGCTCGATCTTTGCATCGGCGAGGAGGGTCTTCATCTCATCGGCGTTCAGGCCGGAGAGCAGCACGCGACCCATCGATGTGCAGTAGGCGGGCAGCCTTGTGCCGACGTCGAGCGCCACGCTGAGGATGCGGCGGCCGGGGATGCGCGCGAC
>NZ_RZOF01000542.1:0-2545 GCF_003998955.1 Mesorhizobium sp. M4B.F.Ca.ET.017.02.2.1
CCGCCGCCCAGCGCCGTGCCATGGATGGCGGCGACCGTCGGCTTGGCGATGGTCTCGAGCAGCGCCACGATGGCGCGCAGCTCCGGCTGCTGCACCGGCTTGCCGAATTCGGTGATGTCCGCGCCGGCGACGAAGGTGCGCCCGGCGCAGGCGAGGACGATCGCCGTGACGGAAGCATCGTCGCGCAGGGCGGCCAGCGCCTCGAACAGCGGCTGGCGGACATGGAAGCTCAGCGCGTTGACCGGCGGGTTGTCGATCGCGACCACCGCGACGCTGTTGTCCCTGGTGACGCTGACGAAACTGGACAAGCTGGACCCTCCCGAAGATCGCTATTCACCGCGGGTCGCGGTTTACAGGGCCAGCCAGCCGATGAGAACCCGATCCGGCCCCTGGCCCAATCGTTGCCGGCCGCAAGCCCGTGTCGCCGGCCCCGCCCGCCAGATTGGCAGGCGCGATGCCGTCCGGCAACGCTGGCATGCGCGCCGCCAGCGCTGTTACATGAGGGCAGCCTCGGTTATATATGAGGATAGTCTCAGCTGGAAATATGACGATGGCCTCGGAAAAGGCGCCGCAACCGCGCGCGCCGCAACAGAAAAGAGGGCACGACCGCGTCGCGGCGCTGATGACGGCGGCGGCGGAACTGTTCGTCGAAAGGGGTTTTGACGCCGCCACGATGACCGAGATCGCCGCCAGTGCGGGCGCGGCCATCGGCACGCTCTATTTGTTTTTCCCGACCAAGCAAGCGATGGCGCAGGCCATCGTGGAGGCGCATGCGGAAGAGCTGTCGGCCGAGCTCGACGCCTTGCGCGAGCAGACCGAGGCGATGCATGCGGCGACGATCGCCGACCAGCTGTTCGCATTGCTGGGTACGTTCATGGCCACGCACCCCGCCTATTCGGCGCTGCTCGACCTGCCGGGTGACGATCAATGGCGGCGCACGTTGCGCGCCCACCGCCGCGAGCAGATCGCCGCCCTGTTTTCGCAGGCCTATCCGCCCTTGCCGACGGAGCAAGCGGAGCGGCTGGCGGTGATCGTGCCGCAGTTGATGCGCATCCCGCTGAGCCTGGCCGGCGAGACGCGCCTGCGCGACGATGTGCTGGACGAATTGCGACTGATGCTGAACAGGCATCTGGAGGCGGGCTAGCGCGACGAGGTGCGCTCAGCGAACCGCCTTCTCGCCGCCCGCCGCCGTGATCACCCCGACAATGATCAGTCCGGTCAGCACCAGCCGCACGCCGGCGCTGACGCCGAAGGTGTTGAGCATGGTGAGCAAGAGCACCAGGAACAGGCCGGCGCCCCAGACGCCCGGCACATTGGCCTTGCCGCCTGCCACCGACGTGCCGCCGATGACCACGACCGCGATCGAGGCGAGCAGGTATTCGTTGCCGATATCGACATTGGCGCCGCGGAAATACCCGGCGAGCAGCGCGCCGTCGATGCCGCCCAGCGCGCCGCAGAGCGTATAGGTGAGGAAACGGACGCGGCCGACATTGACGCCGGCGAGCCAGGCGGCGCGGATGTTCTGGCCGATCGCCAGCACCGAGCGGCCATAGATCATGCGCTGCAGCGCCGTTGCCGCGCCGACGGTGAAGACCACCGTCAGCAGCGCCAGCACCGGTATGCCGAGGATTTGCCAATTGGTGAAGTCGGCGAAGCCCGGCGGCGGCTTGATCTGGAGCCCGCGCCCATAGCTGATATCGATCGACTGGATGATGAAGCTCGCCGACAGCGTCGCGATGATCGGCGGGATCCTCAGCGCCCAGATCAGCAGATAGTTGGCCGCGCCGATCGCCGCGCCGCAGCCAAGAGCGGCAATCAGCCCGACGGCGATCATCGCATCATTGCCGTCCATCACCTTCATCGCCACGGCGCTGGCCAGCCCGATATTGGCCGGCAGCGACAAATCGACATTGCCGGGGCCGAGCGTGATGACGAACATCTGACCGACGCCGACGATGACGGTGAAGACGGCCAGCGACAGTGCCGCCGTGACCATGCCGCCGGCGCCGTAGCCGCCAGTGAAGGCGATGGTCGCCAGCCACACGACGAAAGCGCCGATGAAGGACCAGATCCAGGGTTTGGCGAGCATTGTCCGCAGCGAGGCCATCCTCACCTCTCCTTGCGGCTGATCAGCACCCGCGCCGCCAGCACGATGATCAGGATGGCGCCATTGGCCGCCACCTGCCAGTCGGGCGGGATGTGCATGAAGGTCAAGAGCGGCGAGGCGGCGAGCGCCAGCGTCAGCGCGCCGATGACGGCGCCGATCGGCGACACCCGGCCGCCGACGAACTCGCCGCCGCCGAGGATGACGCCCGCGATCGACAGCAGCGTGTAGCCATTGCCGATATTGGCGTCGGCCGAGGTTGTGATGCCGATCAGCGCCATGCCGGAGAGCACGCCGAACAGGCCGGTCAGCGCGAACAGCACGATCTTCGTCCGAAGCAGCGACCAGCCGGCGCGCCGCAGCGCCGCCGCATTGCCGCCGGAGCCGCGCAGTATGACGCCGTAGGAGGTGCGCATCAGACCGATATGCACCAACGCCGCG
>NZ_RZOF01000543.1:0-2528 GCF_003998955.1 Mesorhizobium sp. M4B.F.Ca.ET.017.02.2.1
CGCCGGGCACCATCACCCATTTCCACACGCCTGGCGGGCTCGGCATCCGCGTCGATTCCGGCGTCTATTCCGGCTACAAGATCCCGCCCTACTACGACAGCCTGATCGGCAAGCTGATCGTGCATGGCCGCAACCGCGTCGAATGCATGATGCGGCTGCGCCGGGCGCTGGACGAATTCGTCGTCGACGGCATAAAGACGACGCTGCCGCTGTTCCGCGACCTGGTCGGCAACCCCGACATCGCCAATGGCGACTACGACATCCACTGGCTGGAAAAATATCTGGCTAAAGAGGAATAGCCGCTGAGCTTGCAGTTATAATGCCGCGATGACCCGTCCCTATGCGCCCGGCTATCGCATCCCGACCGACCTGTTGCTGAAGGCCTATGCGTCGGGCGTCTTCCCGATGGCCGAAAGTGCCAGCGATCCGGAAGTGTTCTGGGTGCGGCCGGAAACGCGCGGGATCATACCGCTGGACGGCTTTCATACGCCGCGCAGCCTGAAGAAGACGATCCGCAAGCACCCGTTCGAGATCCGCTACGATTTCGATTTCGAGGCGACGATCGACGGCTGCGCCGAAAGGCGAGAGGAACGCCGCTCGACCTGGATCAACGCGCCGATCCGCGAGGCCTATGTCGATCTCTATCGGCTCGGCCATTGCCATTCGGTCGAGGCCTGGCGCGAGGAACGGCTGGTCGGCGGCCTCTACGGCGTCTCGCTCGGCCGCGTGTTCTTCGGCGAAAGCATGTTCGCCAAGGAAACGGACGCGTCCAAGACCTGTCTCTATCACCTGGTCGAGCGGTTGAAGGCGCGCGGCTTCGCGCTGCTGGACACCCAGTTCACCACCGAGCACCTCAAGCGCTTCGGCGCCGTCGACGTGCCGCGCGGCCAATATGAGAAGATGCTGGCCGAGGCCTTGAAGGGCGAGGCCATCTTCTCGCCATGAAGCCGTAGCGATCAGCCTTTTGCTGAAGCCTCTATCGGCGTTTGCGCATGGAACATCATCTTCCAGCCATTGGTGCGATGCACGTAGCCGGTGCTGACCAGCGCGCTGTAGATTTCGCCATTCTCGCGCGTCGCGTGCGCCTCGTAGGTCAGCATGACAATGTCGCTGCCGGGTTCCACCATGCCCTTTAGGTCGATGTCGAGATCGCGCCAGCGACGTGGCTTGCTGGCGGTTTTAGCCAGATCGGCATTGCTGATCGCATGCGCCATCTCCGGAAAGGCCACGAGGCATTCGGCATCGGCGTTGGCCGCATAGTAGGCCGCATCGCCGGTCCAGAATCCCCTTTCGAGGTCAAGCAATTCCTTCTTGCTGGCCGTCATGTGCTTGGTTGCTGACATCGCAAGATCCTCCATGCGCAACAGTGCGCAATCGCTCTTTGCCAACGTGTGGCGAACGAAGCGGTTCCCCGAATCTGCTGTTGGATCAGTTGGCCTCGCCGCTATCCGGCTCGGTCGCAGCCGGAGCGGCGGCGGCCTTCGGCTTGGACGTATCGACCTGTGACGCACCGGTCTTGGCGGCCTCGGGCGGCGGCACGTCCGACTTCTGCTTGCAGCCCTTCAGCCAGACGTCATAGACCGCATGCTCGACGGCGTTGAGGCCGGGGCTCTCGGCGAACATCCAGCCGGTGAAGATGCGGCGGATCTTGCGATCGAGCGTGATCTCGTCGACCTCGACGAAGGAATCAGTCTTCGGTTCCTCGGTCTCCGGCCGCGAATAGCAGATGCGCGGCGTCACCTGCAGGGCGCCGAACTGCACCGTCTCGTCGATATAGACATCGAAGGTGATGATGCGGCCGGTGATCTTGTCAATGCCCGCGAACTCGGCCACCGGATTGGTGATGCGGTCGGCAGCCACCGGCGCCGCCTGTGTCTGCGCGGCTGCAAACGTCACCGTGCAGAGGGCGAGAGCGGCTGCTGCCGCCGCCACGGCGCCCATCGAGATTCGGCTAAAGATGCTCATGCGAGGATACCGGTGGTTGCGCCCGGGTGATTCTTTCACGCCAAGGCTAGTCGCCGTTTTCAGATCAGCAAGCAGCTAAACGTCAATTGTGGCGACAAAGGACCGATCAGCACCTTGACCGTGGATTACGAACCGGGCGTCCAGGCGTCATAGTCGCCGGTCACCTGCGGGCGATGCTGGTTGGTGAGCACCGAGCCCTTCGGACGGTAGGCGGCGGGGCTGCCGGTGAGGTTCGCCTGGTGCGGTTTCTGCCATTCGCGCGGCCGGTAGTCATCGCTCGGCGGCGCCACGTCGACACGGTGATGGATCCAGCCGTGCCAGCCCGGCGGGATCTTCGAGGCTTCCGAGTAGTCACGGTAGATGACCCAGCGACGGGTGCGGCCTTCCGAATCGATGCCGCCCTCGTAATAGACGTTGCCGGCTTCGTCCTGGCCGACCTTCCTGCCGTGGCGCCAGGTGTGGAAGCGCGTTCCCAGCGTCTGGCTGTTCCACCAGGTGAAAAACTGCGTAAGGAAAGTTTTCATCCAAGTCCTCGCGGCGGCAGCGGCAGCGCCTTTATCCTG
>NZ_RZOF01000544.1:0-2477 GCF_003998955.1 Mesorhizobium sp. M4B.F.Ca.ET.017.02.2.1
GCTTGGCCACGGCCAGGCGGCTGGTCGGTCCCGCCATGAAAGTGACGATCACCGGCCGCAACGAGGACAAGCTCAAGGACGCCTGGAGGACCCTTGGCGGCAGCGTCGGCAAGGCCGCCTTCGACGCGACCAGGCCGGATGAGGTCCGGCATTTCTTCGACGGCCTCGGGTATTTCGATCACCTTGTCCTGGCGGCAAGCGGCGGCAAGGGTCTTGGGCCGTTCGCGACCCTCGACCTCGCCGACATCGGCAGCGGCGTCGACGAAAAGATCCGGCCGCAGCTCTCCTGCCTGCAGGCGGCCCTGCCGACGTTGAGCAAACACGGATCAGTGACCTTCATTTCGGCCGTTTCGGCACAGCTCGCCGCGCCCGGCATCGCCGGCATCGGCGCCATCAACGGCATGCTTTTGACCGTGGCGCCGATCCTCGCCGTGGAGTTGAAGCCGCTGCGCGTCAATGTCGTGGCTCCGGGTGTCATCGACACGCCGTGGTGGGATTTCCTGCCGGACGACCAGCGGCAGGCGGTCTTTGCCGAATATGCCGGCAAGACGCCCGTCGGCCGTATCGGCCGCGCCGAGGACGTCGCCGACGCGATCGCTTTCCTGGTCTCCAACGGCTTCATGACCGGCCAGGTGCTGACCTGCGACGGTGGCCTGCGATACGCCGAGTGACGGAGACAATCGCAGCCGCGCTCAAAGCGGCTGCGCCATCAGCGCAAGGAACCCACCGGTCAGCGCAACATTGGCGACAAAGCCGTTGATGCGCGCCGCTCGCTCCGGGCCTTGATGATCCCAGAAATTGTCGAACATGATCGTTGCGACGACCAGAAACAGGATAAGGCAAGCAGCGCCAAGCGCGGCCCAGACGCCCGCCACGATCAGGCCGCCGGCGACGACCTGCAGGAGGATGCCGAGCCACAGGGCCAGCCCCGCCTGCAGCACGCCGCGTTCGGTCATCAATTTGGTCAGGAACGCCCTGTTCCGGATGTTGCGCAAGCCGGCAAAGACAAAGGCGCCGCCAAGCAGCAGTCGCGCGGCAAGCAGAATCTCGTTCTGAAAATTTGCAAACATGCCATTGATCTCGCGATAAAAAGACGCGGGGCCGATCTCCCGGCCCGCGCGCTGGCTCGATGGCTCAGGCAGCTTTCGCCGCCTGCGTCGGATGAATGGCCTGGAACGGGACGCAAAGCCGGTTCCAGGTGTTGATCATGCCGATCGCGACCGACAGCTTGACCAGTTCCTCTTCCGAGAAATGCGCGAGCGTACGGGCATAGAGCTCGTCCGAGACGCCGTTCTCGGAAATCTTCGTCACCGCTTCGGTCCAGGCGAGCGCGGCACGCTCGCGTTCGGAAAACAGCGGCGATTCCTTCCAGGCGGCGACGAGATAGAGCCGCTGCTCGCTCTCGCCGTCCTGCCGCGCTTCGCGGCTGTGCATATCGACGCAGAAGGAGCAGCCGTTGATCTGCGAGGCCCTGAGCTTGATCAGATGCAGCAGGCTCACCTCCAGCCCGCATTCGTCGACCGCCTTGTTGAGCGCCGACACCGCCTTCATGATTTCAGGCGCCTTGGCGAAGAATTGCAGCCTCTGTTTCATGGTTCTTACCTTTCACTCTTGCTTGGGGGAACTTTGGTTTGGATGAACCTTCTGCGGCCGCTGATAGCGGACAACGAAGGCGCAGCCCGCCGCGACCGAGCGCGGATCGGCCTCGCTGACATAGTCCGCCACGATCGCCGACAGCCTGACCTCGGCGAGCGCCGCCCGATAGGCGCGCTCGGCCTTGAGCATCGCGGCATTGATGCCGCATGGCTTCACATAGGCCGAAGCATCGAGCCGCACAGGGCCGCGCTGGCGGATCTCGCCGCAGCGGAAGGCAGGTTCCCTGCCCTCGACGGCGAGCACGATGTCGAGCAGCGTGATGCGCTCGGACGGCTTTGCCAGACGGTAGCCGCCGGCCGGTCCCGGCACCGATTCCAGAATGCCCGCGGCCGTCAGCATGTTGAGATGCTTGAGCAAATAGCTCGGCGACACACCGAAGGCCTCCGCCAAGGCGGCGCCCGGCATGGTCGCGGCGCCATCCACCCCGGCGAGCATCGCGGCGCAGTGGATCGCCGCCTCGACGCCTTCTCCCAGTTTCATGATGCCACGCTCCAGTTCATTGATATCTTTTATCGTGGATATTTTTTATCTGCAATAGCAAAATGAAAAAGCGGCGTCCGAAGATGCCGCTTTTCTCGTCGCGTACCTGCCCTATTCCGCCGCCGCCTTGGCCATCGGATTGTTCGGGTGCGTCGTCCAGTTGGCATAGACCGGCGACACCGGCTTGCCGGTGCGCTCGTCCATCGCGCCGACGGCCAGCGGCTCCATGGTGATGCAGCCCTCGACCGGGCAGACATTGACGCAGAGATTGCAGCCGACGCACTCGGCCTCGATCACCTCGAAATGCCTTGCGCCATTGACCATGTTGGTGATCGCCTGGT
>NZ_RZOF01000545.1:0-2466 GCF_003998955.1 Mesorhizobium sp. M4B.F.Ca.ET.017.02.2.1
GGAAACCAGCGCCGCCAGCAGCAGCGCCGGCGCCAGCCTGGCGAACCCGGCGATGCCGCCGGAAGCCTGGCCGTCATCCTCAAAGCCGGCGAGCTGCGAAGAGACGGCGCGCAGGATCAGCGCGCACAGGCAAAAGCCCGCTATGGCGGCGATGAACGGGGGCCAGCCGGACGCGCCGAGGATGATCAGGATCAACGGCCCGGCGGCGTAGCCGGCGCCCATCAGCGCGTTGAACACGCCCATCACCCTGCCGCGGCGCGACGGCGCCGCCAGCGACAGCGCCCAGACCTCGCCAAGCACATAGAGCGGATTGATGACCACGCCGACGAGGAAGCGCAGCGCGTACCAGGCGATCCAGTTCTGCAGATAGCCGATGCCCAGGAAGCATAGCGCGCCGATCAGCGAGCAGCCGACGGCGAGATTGCGCGCGCCGACCAGGCGCACGGCGGCCGGCACGAACGACGCCGACAGCAGCAGGCCGATCGGCATCATCGCCGCCGAGAGGCCGATCAGCGCCGGCGACAGGCCCTGCCGCTGCATCAGCAAGGTGAACAGCGGATAGCTCAGCCCCTGCGCTGCGCCGAACATGGCCAGCGCCGTGGTGACGCCGGCCAGTGCCGCCCATTGCGTTCCCGCCTCGCCATCGCTCGCCGCCGCCATCGCGCCATCCGTCTGCATCGCCCAGCCTTGGGCGGCATGCGATCCGGCTAGCGGCTCGACAATGGAAAAGGAAGGGCCGGTGGCGAAATCTGCTTGCGCCAACGGCCATCGCGCCTCAGGGCCACGCAGACTACGGGAAGTAGCGGGCGATCGCCCCCTTCTTGCCGTCGGCATAGGGTTTCAGCCACTTGTCGTCGATGGAAATCCCGTCGTCAGCCGACGGCCCCTTCCCGATCGTCCGGCGCCATGCGCGGAACTTGTAGTGGTCGAAGACGTCGAGCATGTGCACCGCATAGGCCGCGGCAAAGGTCTTGTCGCCTTCGACGATGACCAGGTTCTCGTCATTCTCGTAGGACGCCTTGTAGCCGAGGTTGTGGCTGCCGGTGATGACGGTGGCATTGTCCTCCATCGGATCGATGATGACGATCTTGTCGTGCACGATGGCGTGCCCGACGGTCAGCACCTCCGCCTGGAAATCGCGGGCGATCGTGGCGCCGGTCAGGTTCGCCGCCCTGACGATCGAGACGTTCGGCGCCTCCCAGGCCTTCTCCGGATAGACGAAGGGCGACTTGCCGTCCTTGTTCGACTTGTGGGTCACCGGATCCCTGGTTGGGGCGACATAGTTGGGCATCGCGGTCTCGTCGCTGATCGCGCCCTGCACGATCAGCTTCGGATCCGCATTCGCCGCCGCGACCGCCTGGTCGACGATCGAGTTCTCGCCGAGCCGCGACGGATTGAACACGAGAAACAGCACCGCGCGCTTCGCCGCCTTGATGCGGGCGAAGACGTCCTCGAGGTCGACCGGGCGCACCGAGATGTCCTTCTTGCTGCGCTCGGGATCGTTCGGCGAAAACCACACCGTCATGCCGTCCAGCGCTGCGCTGGCGCCGTTCAGCGGGTTCGAAATGTGGTTTTCCTTGCGAAACGGCACGCCCTGCTTTTGCGCCACAAGTCCGGCGGCGCTTTCGCTCGCCGGCGGCGGGAAGACGTCGGCCTTCATGCGCTCCCAATAGGCGTTGAACACGTCTGCCATCGCCGGGTCGTCGCGGACGAAGGCGTTGTTGGACTGCCCGCAAATGCCGGTCGAGGTCCAGTTGGTGCTGCCGGTCATCACTGCTTGCGGCTTGCCATGGGCATCGCGGTAGACCGCGAACTTGTTGTGGCCGATATGGTTGTTGTTGAACAGGCGGTCCGTCACCACGACGCCGGCATCGCGCAGCCGCTTCCGGAACGGCGCGTTGCCGAAGTCCCATTCCTTCGTTTGCTCGTCCTTGCCCGAATTGGAAAGGATGACTTCGACGACATCCTTGGCGGCGATGATCGCGTCGCTCAATTCGTCGTCGCCAAGCTCGTAGAGCGCAAGCCTGACGGAGCCACCTTGGTCCTTGGCCCGCTCCATCAGGCTGATCAAAACCTGGGGCACATCGCCTTGCAGATAGGCGCGTATCTTGCTCGCCGGGTTCTGCAGCTCGGCCCTGATCTTGTCGCGCTGTCCGACCTTGATGCCGGCTTCCGCCAGCGCGTGCGACATCCATTGCGTCGACAAGACACCATTGGTGAAAGCGACCCGCGCCTTGCCGAACATCTGCCCCAGGAAGATCGGCGGACTGACGGCGCCCTGGCCGAGATAGCCGAGAGGCCGGGCCGCGCCGGTATAGGCGGGTTGGCCGTCGACCACCTGCTCCGGACGCACCGGCACCGGCTCGAGGCCCGGCTTCATGTCGCCGACCGGGCGCACCCGATAGGCGATCATTTCGCCTTCCGGCCGGATCGTGAGGCTGTCGCGGCGCCGGCGCACCGTGAGGT
>NZ_RZOF01000546.1:0-2454 GCF_003998955.1 Mesorhizobium sp. M4B.F.Ca.ET.017.02.2.1
AAGAGTAGGCGGGCGAGGTCCTGGATGCCGGCGACCAGGAATTCTCCGACCTGCTCGCCCAGGCGAGCAACGAGATTTCCCGCCAGGTCGCGACCGACGTCCTGATCATCGAGGACGAGCCGCTGATCGCCATGGACATCGAGGAGATGGTCGAGAGCCTCGGCCATCGTGTCGTCGGCACCGCGCGCACCCATGCCGAGGCGGTGACGATTTTCGGCAAGACCAGGCCGAAGATGGTGCTGGCCGACATCCAGCTCGCCGACGGCAGCTCAGGCATCGAGGCCGTGAACGAGATCCTGTCCTCGACGCCGGTGCCGGTGATCTTCATCACCGCTTTTCCGGAGCGTCTGCTGACCGGCGAGCGGCCGGAACCGGCCTTCCTGGTCACCAAACCGTTCAACCCGGACATGGTCAAGGCGCTGATCAGCCAGGCGCTGTTCTTCGATCGGCAGGCCAAGGCCGCGGCGTAATCCAGGGGCGCCGCGCGCGCCTGGGCCATCCGCCATTCCACTCGAGAATGAAGCTTTCGGCGCGTCTGCGACGGGCGTCGCCGAGAGGCTTGGGAATTCGCGTCTCACCCCCCTTCCAGGGATCGTCTTTTTCGGCAAAGGGTGGAACAAACGCCAACCACCCACGTTTTTACCGCAGCATAGGAAGGAGACGGATCATGCTTTACTGGGCGCTCGTTTTTCTCGTCGTGGCGATCATCGCCGGTGCGCTTGGTTTCGGCGGCATCGCCGGCACCTCCGCCGGCATCGCGCAGATACTGTTCTTCATCTTCCTCGCGTTCCTGATCATCTCGCTGGTCGCCGGCCTGTTCAGAAGGGCGTGACGGCGAGGCTCGACCGAACACTGGAAGCCGCACCCCTCAAACGGTTTCCAGCCACCGCCGGGCGGTATCCTCCAACGAGATGCCGCTCGGCGGACCGCATCTGGATCCTCATTTTCGGGAACCCATTTTGCAATAAGCCGTTCAGCTTGAGCTCGGTGGCAAGCGATCGATGCGTTCCAAGGCCTCAAACATGAGCGACAACAGACAGGGCGAAGAGGTCATCGCCCTGCATCCGGCCGAAAGCGGAATGCAGCTTGGCCGGGCCCTGCTTCACGCGCTGCACAATGCCGGCATTTCCGTTCTCTATCAGGACCGCGAGATGAAGACGGTCTGGGCGCGCAACATGCGCGCGCCGTGGGCCACCGACACGGCCGACAGCAACGGCATATTGCCGCCCGCCCAGGCCGAGCGCATCGCCGCCGCCAAACGCGGCGTCATTGCCTCCGGCAAGCCGGAGCGGCTCGAGCTTGGCGTGCCGGGCGACGACGGCGTGCGCTGGTTCCAGGTCTGGATCGACGCCGACCACGGCGAGGGCGGCGAAGTGCAGGGCATCGTCACCACCATGGTCGAGACCACCGAGCAAAGGCGACGCGAGCAAACGCTGAAGACGCTGCTGCGCGAGGTCAGCCACCGCTCGAAGAACCTGCTCGCCATCATCCAGAGCATCGCCACCCAAACCGGCCGCTATTCCGGAGCATCGGGTGATTTCCTGCCGCGCTTTCGCGGCCGGCTGCAGTCGCTGGCCTCCTCGCAGGATCTGGTCACCTCCTCCAATTGGCGGGGCGCAGCCCTTCACGAGCTCGTCTCCGGCCAGGTTGGCCGCTACGCCGCCGACCCGGAGCGCAGCCTGCGCCTCGAGGGCGAGAACCCCTATCTCAACCCCAACGCCGCCCTGCATGTCGGTCTGGCCATGCATGAGCTTGCCGTCAATTCGGTGAGCTATGGCGCCCTGTCGCGGCCGGACGGGCGCGTCGAGCTGACCGCGAGGCTGACGACCGACGCCGGCGGCGAGCCGGCCTTGTCGCTGACATGGTGCGAAGCCATCGGCGCCCGCGACGTCAGTAGCAGCGAGAAGCGTTTCGGCAGCGTCGCCCTGGAACGGGTCGTGCCGGCATCGCTCAACGGCACGGCGACACTCGAAATCATCGGCGATCGCCTCGAATATCGCCTCGTCATCCCCAAGGGCAATTTTGCCACGGACTGACTTGCTCGGCGCCGCGCCACGGGCGCGCCGGCAAGACCCTTAACCGGCTGTTCACCATAAAGTCCGATGCTGTTCTTCCCAGATGGCGCTGCAACTTGCCAGGGCCGGAGGCCCTCGCCGGTTGCAGCGCGACAGGGAGGGTGGGTCCGTGACGGTTGCCGACATGAACAGGCTGGAGCAGGCCGCTCGCGTCTCGATGAGCGGGTTCCAGGATGCCGAAGCTCCGGCCTCGGCCTCATCCAGCGTCTCCCATCACCTGCTTCGCCTGGCCGCTGCCGTCATCCTGCTCGCGGCCATCGCGCTGACGCTGGCGATGCAGTTCAGCTGACGTCCCGCCATCTGCTCGCTCCCGCCCGCCAATTATTCGAGGGCGACACCGCTGCCGCAGGAACTTTGCCGGTTTTGCTCCGTTCTTGTG
>NZ_RZOF01000547.1:0-2445 GCF_003998955.1 Mesorhizobium sp. M4B.F.Ca.ET.017.02.2.1
TTATTCATGCATGCGACGCCATATATCCGTGCTATGATCCGGCGATGCCGTCACCCGATCTCAACCTGCTGGCCGCCCTGGATGTCCTGCTGAACGAAGGCAGCGTGGCGCGCGCCGCGCAAAGGCTGGGCCTCAGCCCGTCGGCGATGAGCCGCACGCTGGCGCGCCTGCGCGAGGCGACGGGCGATCCGCTGCTGGTCCGCGCCGGCCGGGGCCTTGTGCCGACGCCGCGCGCGCAGGAATTGCGGCTGCAGGTGGGCCGCGTGGTCGAAGACGGGGAAGCGCTGCTGCGCCCGGCCAGGCTCCTCGACCTGCAAGGCCTCGACCGGACGTTTACGCTGCGCACCAACGAAAGCTTCGTCGAGGAGTTCGGGCCGCGGCTTGTCGCCCGCGCCGGAGCGGAGGCTGCCAATGTGCGGCTGCGCTTCGCGCCGAAGTCCGACAAGGACGTAGCGTCGCTGCGCGACGCGACCATCGATCTGGAGATCGGCGTAGCCGGCGAGACCGGACCCGAGGTCCGCATTCAGACGCTCTTTCGCGACCGCTTCGTCGGTGCGGCGCGGTCCGGCCATCCGCTAAGCCAGGGGCCTGTCACGCCGGCGCGCTTCGCGGCCGGGCGCCACATCAGCGTTTCCCGGCGCGGCCGCGAGAGAGGGCCGATCGACGAGGCCCTGGAACAGCTTGGACTGCGCCGGACTGTGGTGTGCATGGTGTCCAGCTTCTCGGTGACACTCGCCATGGCCCGCGCGTCCGACCTGATCGCCAGCGTGCCCGAGCGGCATACGGAAGGCGCGCGCGCCGGCATGTTCAGCTTTCCCTTGCCGGTCGCGACAGCGGAGGTGACGATCTCCATGCTCTGGCATCCGCGCCTCGACGCCGATCCGGCGCAACGCTGGCTGCGCGATTGCGTGCGCGCGGTCTGCGCCGCTTCCGGCTGAGCGGAATTACGCTGACATCGCCGCTTCGAGCGCCGTGAAGATGCGTTCGTCAGCCGACTGGGCGACATTGAAGCGCAGGAAGCGGCTGGCTGTTCCGGACAGGCTGAACGCATTGCCGGGTGCCAGCACTACACTGTCGGCCAGTGCGCGGCGAGCGACCTCCGCCGCATTCAGGCCCTCCGGCAGGCTGCACCACAGGAACAGGCCGGCCGGCTGCTCGATCCACGGCGTGATGCCGATCGGCTTCAGGCGGGCACTCGTTTCGGCCATGGCGCGCGCAAGCCGGATGCGCAACGCCTCGACATGCTTGCGGTAGCTGCCGTCCTTCAGCAGGGTCAGCACCAGTTCAGCCGCCAGCCTGCCGCCGCCGAAGGTCGTGGCGATCTTGAGGTCGATGAGCTGCTCGATCCAGTCGCGGGGCGCCGCGATGAAGCCGCATCGCACCGAGGCCGACAGCGTCTTGGAGAAGCTGCCGATCTGGACGACGCGGTTGAGGCCATCGAACGCCGCCAGGCGCGGGGCGGGGCTGTGCTCGAAATCGGCGAAGATGTCGTCCTCGACGATGGTGAGGTCAGCCTGGTCGGCGAGCTTGAGCAGCCGGTGGGCGGTGACCGGCGACAGGATCGCGCCTGTCGGATTGTGGATGCCGGAGTTGGTGATGTAGAGGCGCGGCCGGTGCTCGGCCAGCGCCGCGGCGAACAAGTCGATGTCCGGCCCAGATGGCGTGTAGGGCACGCTGACCACCTTGGCGCGGTGGGCGCGCAGAAGCGCGTGAAAATTGAAATAGCAGGGGTCGTCGACAAGCACGGTGTCGCCCGGCTCGATCAGGAAGCGGCACAGGAGATCGATGGCCTGGGTGCCCGATTCCGTCAGCATGATCTGTTCGGGCGCGGCTTCGATGCCATGCCCGGCCATGCGCCGCGCCAGCAACTGTCGCAGCGGCGGCAGGCCGAGCGGCGTGCCGTAATCGGCAAGCGCGACATCATCGGCGCGCGCCGCCGTGCGCAGCGCCCGGCGCAGGGCGGCTTGCGGCATCCATGCGGCCGGCAGCCAGCCGCAGCCGGGTTTCAGCACCTCGTCGCCGGCTTCCAGCGACTGGCGCGAGACCCAGAGCGGATCGACCTCGCGGTCGAGACGGGGGCCGATCTCGGCCAGCGACAAAGGCGCCAGCTGGCCGGCGGCGTAGAAGCCCGAGCCAGGGCGCGAGCGGATGGTGCCTTCCGCGGCGAGCCGCTCATAGGCCTCGACGACGGTGGATTTCGAAACCCGCATGGATTTGGCGAGGGCGCGGATCGAGGGCAGCCGCGCCCCCGGCGTCAGGCTGCGGGCAGCGATCCGCTGGCGGATGGTCGCCATGACAGTTTCGACAAGCGTGGTGGCGGCAAAAGTGCGCGCTGCGTCGGCTTCCAGAGCGAGTTCGGTCATCTGTATTGCTCAATTGACCATTACAGTTTTGCCGAATTGTACCGCATTGTCTCTGGCTGCACCATAGGGGTCTGCGCGATAC
>NZ_RZOF01000548.1:0-2445 GCF_003998955.1 Mesorhizobium sp. M4B.F.Ca.ET.017.02.2.1
CCGCCGGTGCGGGCAACGAACTCGTCCATGGCGGCATCGCGCGCGGCCTTGTCCTCGAGCAGGCGCAGCGCCGTCAGCGCGACGGTCTTGGAAGCACAGGTCACCATCGGGTCGATCGCCGCGGCAATGCCGCCCAGCGCGTTCATCACCCAGCCTGGCCAGGCACGGCCGTTTGCCGAGCGCAGCGCCGGGCGTGCCACATAGAAACGCGCCGTCGGCGCATGCCAGCTCATGTCGGTGTAATCGTCGGAGGTCGAGTTGACCTGCGAAGGCGGCAGATCGCGACGCAGGATCGCCTCGGCCTCCCGTGGCGAAATCAGCCGCTCCAGCTCGTCGATGAAAGGGTTTTCGGTCGCGACGCCGCCGGCATTGACCTGGATTTCCCGAGCGACGGCTCTCGCTTCTTCGTCCCAGCGCGGCGGACCGACAGTCGAAAGCGCCGCGTAGGTGATCTCGGCCATGGCATGGTTGGCGAGGCCTGGCCGCGACTTCGACACCCAATGGCGCTCGTGGCGACAGCCGCTCATCGTCGCCGCCGCCTCCGCGTTGCGGTCGAGTACGGCGGTGACCTGCTCGGCCATGGCAATGGTCGGCACGCGGATCATGTACTGGATCTCGGCTAGTCCAGCCGGCAGATTGTCGGCGGTCGCCTGCCCCGCGGTCAGGATCGCCTCGCTGATCGACCAGCCGCCCTGGTGCGGCAGCATGGAATCGCGCAGCGTCTTGGAAGCCATGTACATCAGCATCAGCGCGTCGTTTGCGCCCGGCGCCCTCACCGCCGAATGCGCCTGCGGGATGGGAGCGCCATCGCCTGCGCGAACCCAATTTTCCGGTTCGTCGCAGATGAAGCGATAGATCATCGCGTAAGCGGCGCCGCAATGGGTGTCCCAGCGCGCGGTGTTGCAGAGCGGCAGCATGTAGAAAGGATGGAAGGAGATCATGCCGGCAAGGCCGTCATAGTAGCCCTTGGCGGCATGGATCGGCTTCGAGCCCCTCACCTTCTCGGCCGGCTCGCCGGTGAAGCGCAAAGTGCCTGGAATGCCGTGGCGTTGCATCGCCGCCTTGGTGGCGAGCAGGCCGCCTAGGCTGGCGATGCCTAGCCCCGAATGCGGATCGGTGTGGCCGCCGGCCTCGACACCGAGGCCTGGGCGCGGTCGCTTCACCGGCGCCGCATCCTGGCAGTTGCCGGGCACGGCGTCGTACTCGGCATACATGCCGACGGTTGGGCCGGCGCCGTTGGTCCAGTGGGCGCAAAAGGCGGTCGGCATGCCGCTCGAGCCTTGCTCGACCGAAAAGCCTTCGCGCTTCAGGCGTTCGACATACCAGGCGGCCGACTGGTACTCGCGCCAGGCGGTCTCGCCGAAGTCGAAGATGGTGCGCGTCCATGCCGACAGTGACGGCTGGATGTCGTCGAGGCAGGCAAGCGCGGTCGCTTGCGCCGATGTCGTCGCCGGTTGCTCCATGGTGAGAAGAAAGCAGTGAAGCGGCTTTTCAAAAAGTGATATGTTTTCCCGGCTCGTGCAAATTCGGTTCACCTGAGGTCCCTTGCGCATACCATCCACACAAGCCTTGCGTGCCCTCGACAGCTTCGCCCGTCACGGCAGCGTGTGGCGCGCCGCCGACGAGTTGCACCTCACCCGCAGCGCCGTCTCGCACCAGCTCCGCCTGCTTGAACGCGACCTCGGCTTCGACCTTTTGGAGCGCATCGGCAAGGGAGTGGCGCTCACCCCGCGCGGCCAGCGCTACGCCAGCGACGTGCGCAAGGCGCTGACCGTTCTCGGCGACGCTGTGGGGCGCAATGCCGGCACCGGCGTCGGCGGCTCGTTCGCCGTCTCCTGCACGCCTGGCTTCGCGTCGCTGTTCCTCTGCACCCATATCGGCGAGTTCCGGCAGATGTACCCGGATGTCGCGCTGCACATCCTGACGCCGAGGCGGCTCGACGACGTCAGCAATCCCGACGCCGACGCCTTCATCGCCTTCGGTGTCGGCAACTGGCCGAACCGCGCGGCCGAGCTTCTGTGCGAGATCTCGTTCACCCCGCTCTGCAGCCCGACGCTGCTCAACAAGGTCGGCGGTTTTTCCAAACCCGCCGACGTGCTGCGCGCCAACCTCCTGCATCTCGGCGATACCGAGGACTGGGCGCGCTGGCTGGCGCTGTCCAAGGCGGAGCACCCCGACACCGGAGGCGGCATCTTCTTTTCCGACATGAACCTCGTCTTCTCGGCGGCGATCGCCGGCCAGGGGATCGCCATGGGCGACGAGCTGACCGGCCGCCGGGCGCTGGGCGAAGGCCGCCTGGTCAAGCCGTTCGACACAGCGATCCCCTCGCCGCGCTCCTATTTCCTGGTCTTCGAGCATGCGAAGGCCGGGCATCCGGTGCTGAATGCGTTCAGCGGCTGGCTGAGGTCGAAGCTGTCGGAGAACAGGCTCTAGTCTCCCCCCTCG
>NZ_RZOF01000549.1:0-2398 GCF_003998955.1 Mesorhizobium sp. M4B.F.Ca.ET.017.02.2.1
GGCTTGTACTCAGCCCCCACCCAGCCGGCATAGCCGAGCCGGTCGATGTGCTCGTAGAGGAAGGGATAGTTGATCTCGCCCGTCCCCGGCTCGTGACGGCCGGGATTGTCCGCAAGCTGGATATGCGCGATGCGGCCGAGGTTCGCCTCGATGGTACGGGCGAGATCCCCCTCCATGATCTGCATGTGGTAGATGTCGTATTGCAGGAACAGGTTCTTCGAGCCTATGCGGTCGATCAGCGCCAGCGCCTGGTCCGAATAGTTCAGGAAGAAGCCGGGAATGTCCCGGGTGTTGATCGGCTCGATCAAAAGCCGGATGCCGGCCTGCTCCAGCTTCTCGGCCGCGAAAGCCAGATTCTCGGCAAAGACGTTCTCCAGCACCGCGCGGTCGGCTCCCTGCGGTGCGATGCCGGCAAGGCAGTTGATCTGCTCGCAGCCGAGCGCATGCGCATAGGTGATGGCCTTGGCCACCCCTTGCCGGAATTCCGGTACCCGATCGGGAAGCACGGCAATGCCGCGCTCGCCCTTTGCCCAGTCGCCCGGCGGCAAGTTGAACAGAACCTGCGTCAGCCCGTTCTTCTTCAGGCGCGCGGCGACGACGTCCGGCGCATGATCGTAAGGGCCGATATATTCGACGCCCTTGAAGCCGGCGCGGGCGGCGGCATCGAAGCGGTCGAGGAACTCGTGCTCGCCAAAGAGCATCGACAGATTGGCTGAAAAACGCGGCATTCTTTTTCTCCTTCTCCCCGCCGGGCTCAATCCAACATCATGATGGCCGTCGGCGCATCCTCATTGCGTTCGGCCAATTCCTCGAACTCGGTGATCTTGTCGATTTCCGTGCCCATGGAAATGTTGGTGACGCGCTCGAGGATGAATTCGAGCACGACCGGAACCTGGTGCTCCTTCATCAGCCGCTGCGCCTGCTTGAAGGCGCCGGCGAACTCTTCCGGCTTACGCACCCTGACCGCCTTGCAGCCCATCGCCTCTGCGACCGCGACATGGTCGACGCCGTAGCCCGCTTCGGGATCGTTCGCCCGGTTGACGTTCTCGAAGGCAAGGCTGACCTCGTAGTCCATCGAGAAGCCGCGCTGCGCCTGGCGGATCAGGCCGAGATAGGCATTGTTCACGACGACGTGGATATAGGGCAATTTGTGCTGCGCCCCGACCGCCAGTTCCTCGATCATGAACTGAAAATCGTAGTCGCCGGAGAGCGCGACGATATCGCGGTCCGGATCGGCCGCTCGCACGCCGAGGGCGGCCGGCAGCGTCCATCCGAGCGGGCCGGCCTGGCCGCAATTGATCCAGTTGCGCGGCTTGTAGACATGCAGGAACTGCGCGCCGGCGATCTGCGACAGGCCGATCGTGGTGACATAGGTGGTGTCGCGGCCAAAGGCCTTGTTCATCTCCTCATAGACGCGCTGCGGCTTCAGCGGCACCTGCTCGAAATGCGTCTTGCGCTTCATCGTCTTCTTGCGCTGCTGGCATTCCTTCGCCCAGCCCGACCAGTCGCGCAGCTTGCCCGCCGTCCGCCATTCGGTGGCGACGTCGAGCAGCATCTTCAGCGCCGCACCGGCATCCGAGACGACGCCGAGGTCAGGCGCGAAGACGCGGCCGATCTGGGTAGGCTCGATATCGACATGGATGAATTTCTTCCCCTTGGTGTAGACGTCGACCGAGCCGGTGTGGCGGTTGGCCCAGCGATTGCCGATGCCAAAGGCGAAGTCGGCTTCCAGCATCGTCGCATTGCCGTAGCGATGCGAGGTCTGCAGGCCGCACATGCCGGCCATCAGCTGATGGTCGTCAGGGATCGTGCCCCAGCCCATCAGCGTCGGAATGACCGGCACGCCGGTGACCTCGGCGAACTCGATCAGCAGGTCCGACGCGTCGGCATTGATGATGCCGCCGCCGGCGACGATCAGTGGCTTTTCCGCCTGATTGAGCATCGTCAGCGCCTTTTCGGCCTGGCCGCGCGTCATCGCCGGCTTGAAGGAGGCGAGCGGCTCGTAGGCGTCGATGTCGAATTCGATCTCGGCCATCTGCACATCGACCGGCAGGTCGATGAGGACCGGACCCGGCCGCGACGAGCGCATCAGATGAAAGGCCTTCTGCAGCGCCATCGGCACCAGATAGGGTTCCATGACGGTGACCGCCCATTTGGCGACCGGCGAGGCGATCGCGGCGATGTCGACGGCCTGGAAATCCTCCTTGTTGAGGCGCGCGCGGGGAGCTTGGCCCGTTATGCACAGGATCGGAATGGAATCGGCCGCCGCCGAATAGAGCCCGGTGATCATGTCGGTGCCGGCGGGGCCGGAGGTACCGATGCAGAGGCCGATATTGCCGGCCTTGGCCCGCGTATAGCCTTCGGCCATATGCGAGGCACCTTCGACATGGCGCGCGAG
>NZ_RZOF01000054.1:0-24650 GCF_003998955.1 Mesorhizobium sp. M4B.F.Ca.ET.017.02.2.1
TTTTGCGGCTGCGGCAGAAGCTCGGCTTCGAGGTCAATTGACGCCAGCTGGCCGGCCGTTCCTTGTCGTCACCGCGGCAAATGCTCGTCGAACCAGAACGATGAGTGGCGTCGCGAGATGGTTCCCACCGACGGCAAGGGAAAATGCGATGTCATGACGATGCGTCCGCTTTCCGAGCAAGCCTCCAGGAATGCCCAGCGCGTCCGGCGCGCCTGGTCGGGGTCTGCGTCGTACCGAAAGTTCCAGTCGGGGTATATGCACTGCATCGGCCAGTGCATGAGATCGCCGGAGAACACCGCCCCTATGCCGAGAGATCTCAGTCCGATGGCAACGTGTCCCAGGGTGTGGCCGGGCGTCGGCTCCAGCCGCACTTCCTTGTCGAGTTCATGGTCCATGTCGACAAACACCGCCCGACCAGCCTCGACGATTGGCAGCACATTGTCCTCATAGGTCCGTGTGGCATCGCCAGAGGCCGCCTGTGCGGCCTCGAACTCACGCCGCGCCATGATGTAGCGGGCGTTGGGGAATGTCGGTATCCAGCGACCGTCCACCAATCGAGTGTTCCAGCCGCAATGATCGACATGAAGATGGGTGCACAGCACAAAGTCGATCTGCTCGGGAGCGACACCTGCATTCGCCAACCGCTGCAAGAACGTGCCGTCATTGCGGCGGTGCCAATGCGGGAAATCCGCGATTGTCTTGTCGTTGCCAACGCAACCGTCGACCAGGATGGTGTGGCGCCCGGTACGAACCAGAAAACTCTGGATGGGAAGAATAATCCGCCCGGTTGCCGGCGATATCGATCGAGGCGTGAGCCAATGAAGATGCGGTTCGAGTGCTTCGTCGGTGCAGTCGGGGAACCATTCCGACGGCGTCCGCAGTGGGTCGCACATCTCCAGAATTCTGGTTACCCGGATATTTCCGATTCTCCAGTCGTCCAATGAAGCGCCCTGCTTCGGTCGAGGATGGATCGACCAAGGATATCATATGTAGCCGGCCGGTGTCAGACGCGCGCTGGAAAGGAGCGCCGGCGATCGACGCCATTTGGCACCAGCAATGCATTCCGCCATGGTGTGCAGCCGCTTGGGCAAGGGCATGGGCCAAGACAAAGACACAGCGCGGTTCGCTTCAGATCGCCTCGCCCTTCAACAGCCTCGGCGTGTCGCCGGACAGGCCCGAGGCCTGGCGGATGAAGAAGTCCTTCAGCTTCGGCATGCGCTCGACGAGGCCGAGGCCGATGTCGCGCGCCGCACGCAGCGGGCCGACGTCGTTGGAGAACAGCCGGTTCAGCACGTCGGTGGTGACGCCCATCTGGACGGTGTCGAAGCGACGCCATTGCTGGTAGCGCTCGAGCACGTCGAGCGCGCCGATATCCTGGCCGAGCCGGTCGGCCTCGACCACCACCTCGGCCAGTGCCGCCACATCCTTGAAGCCGAGGTTGAGGCCCTGACCGGCAATCGGATGGATGCCGTGGGCGGCGTCGCCGGCAAGCGCGATGCGGGATGCGACGAAGGCGCGGGCAAGGGTCAGCCCGAGCGGCCAGGCGCGCGGCTTGTCGGCGACGTGGATCTCGCCGAGCTTGAGGCTGAAACGCAGCTCCAGCTCGTGCTCGAAAACGAGGTCGTCGCCCTCGACCAGCTTTTGCGCATCCTCCGAGCGTTCGACCCAGACGATCGAGGAGCGGTTGCGGCCGTCCTTGTCGGGCTTCAGCGGCAGCGTGGCGAAGGGGCCGGCGGGCAGGAAATGCTCTTCGGCGCGGCCATTGTGCGGCCGCTCATGCGCCACCGTGCAGACGATGCCGGATTGGCCATACTCCCACTTCACCGTCTTGATGCCGGCCATCTCGCGCAGCTTCGAGTTGACGCCGTCGGCGGCGACCAGCAGCCGCGCCTTCAGCGTCGCCCCGTCTGCCAGATGCACGGTGATGCCGGCGCCGTCGGTCTCGAAGGCGCTGACGGCGAGGCCCTCGATGATGTCGATGCCGAGTTTTTCGGCGCGCCGGCGCAACGCGCCGTTCAGGTCCCTGTTGGCGACCATATGGGCAAAGGGCTCGCCAGGCGCCACTTCGCCGTCGAAGGTCAGGAATACCGGCCGCACCGGATCGGCGGCGCGCGAATCGGTGATGATCATCTCGGTGATCGCCTGCGCCTGCGGCGCGATCTCGCTCCAGACGCCGAGCTGCTCCAGCATGCGGCAGGCAGCGGCGGCAATCGCCGAGGCGCGGCCATCCTTTTGCCAGACGCCGGCGGGCGCGGCATCGACGACGGCGACGGCGAGGCTTGGACGCGCCTGTTTCAGCGAAACCGCGCTGGCCAGGCCGACATAGCCGGCGCCGGCGACGAGCACGTCGAGCGAGGCTCTCGATCCCGCATCTGCCTTACGGTCAACCATGGCAAGTTCCTTTCGCGGCTCTGGAGCGCCTGGCCTTGACTGCCCGCCCTTCCTGTCCGAAACCGCCATAACATCTTTTGCGGCTGGAGCGCGAAAACATGACGGCGGCCATGGACGAGCTTCTCGACATTCTCGACCTCGAGCAGCTCGAACACAATCTGTACCGTGGTCGCAGCCCCAAGCTCGACTGGCAGCGCGTCTTCGGTGGCCAGACCATCGCGCAGGCGCTGGTCGCCGCCCAGCGCACGGTCGAGCCCGAGCGCCACGTGCACTCGCTGCATGGCTATTTCATGCGGCCGGGCGATACCAAGGTGCCGATCATCTACGAGGTCGACCGCATCCGCGACGGCGGCTCCTTCACCACCCGCCGCGTCGTGGCGATCCAGCACGGCCAGGCGATCTTCTCGCTGGAGGCCTCCTTCCAGCAGGACGAGATCGGCCTCGAGCACCAGGTGCCGATGCCGCAGGACGTGCCGGCGCCAGACAATCTGCTCAGCCAGCGCGAACTGCTCGGCAAGTTCGGCGAGGCGGTCCCCGACGGCATCAAGCGCTACTGGGAGCGTGACCGGCCGATCGAGATGAAGCCGGTGATGCTGAAGCACTATACCAGCCGCGAAAAGCTGGAGCCGAAGCAGAACATCTGGATCCGCACCACCGGCCCGGTGCCGGCCGACCGCGCAACCCAGGCCGCGGTGCTCGCCTATCTTTCCGACATGACGCTGCTCGACACCTCGACCTTCGCGCATGGCCGCGCCATTTTCGACCGCGACATCCAGGCGGCGAGCCTCGACCACGCCATGTGGTTCCATCGCAGCCACGCGCTCGACGACTGGATCCTCTACACGCAGGACAGCCCCTCCACGCAAGGCTCGCGCGGCTTCACGCGCGGCTCGCTGTTTGCCCGCAACGGCACGCTGATCGCCTCGGTCGCCCAGGAAGGGCTGATCCGGCTGAAACGTTGAGCAATAGCCGGCTTCCGGTTCAAGCCTGCCGAATGGGCATTTTTGAAAATTTGCCTATTTTTTAATCATCTGTCTTGCCGCGCCGCTCGACAACTGACGTCGCTGGCCTCTCCAATCTCTTTGTTTGCAACAGGTTAACGGGCTGCTTCGGCAATTGGCACGGAGCTTGAATCATTGTGGGCACTTACCGGCTCTCATTGGGATCGGTGAAGGTGTGCAAACGCGGGGGACCGCAACAGCAAAGGGTGAAACCTTATGAAAATCGTGATGGCAATCATCAAGCCGTTCAAGCTCGATGAGGTGCGCGAAGCGCTCACCGCAGTCGGCATCCAGGGCCTGACCGTCACCGAAGTCAAAGGCTACGGGCGTCAGAAGGGACATACGGAAATCTATCGCGGAGCGGAATACGCGGTCAGCTTCCTGCCCAAGATCAAGATCGAGGTCGCGGTCGGTGCCGACACGGTCGACAAGGCCGTCGAAGCCATCACGTCGGCAGCCAAGACCGGTCAGATCGGCGATGGCAAGATCTTCGTCTTCGGCATCGACCAGGCGGTGCGCATCCGCACCGGCGAAACAGACACCGACGCGCTCTGAGCGGCGATCACCCATTCCAACGGAGAGTTCAATGAATATTCCTTCCACCTTGAAGACGACGGGGCGCGCGGCCGCGCTCGGCGCGCTCGCCCTGACAGCCCTGGGCACGGTTGCCGCCTTCGCGCAGGAAGCGGCTCCGGCAGCCGCCGCCGCAGCGCCGGCAGCTGCGCCGACGCCGGTGCTCGATACCGGCAACACCGCCTGGATGCTGACCTCGACGGCGCTGGTGCTGATGATGACCATTCCGGGCCTGGCCCTGTTCTACGGCGGCATGGTGCGCAAGAAGAACGTGCTCGCCACCATCATGCAGAGCTTCGCCATCACCTGCCTGGTGACGGTGCTGTGGTTCATGTTCGGCTACTCGCTGGCCTTCTCCGACGGCGGCAGCACGAACGCCTATGTCGGCGGCTTCTCCAAGTTCTTCCACCACGGCATCACCACTTCGACGCTGTGGCTGCCCGGCGTGGCGAACATCCCTGAATTCGTCTTCTCGATGTTCCAGCTGACCTTCGCCATCATCACCCCGGCGCTGATCGCCGGCGCCTTCGCCGAACGCATGAAATTCTCGGCGCTGCTCATTTTCATGGGCCTGTGGCTGGTGTTCGTCTATGCGCCGATCGCGCACTGGGTGTGGGGCGGCGGCTTCCTTGGCACGGCAGGCGTTCTCGACTTCGCTGGCGGCACGGTCGTCCACATCAACGCCGGTGTCGCGGGTCTCGTCTGCGCGTTGGTGCTCGGCAAGCGCGAGGGCTACGGCACCGCCAACATGGCCCCGCACAACCTCGTCTACTCGGTCATCGGCGCTTCGCTGCTGTGGGTCGGCTGGTTCGGCTTCAACGCCGGTTCGGAACTGGCGGCCGACGGCCTCGCCGGCGCGGCGATGCTGAACACCCAGGTCGCCACCGCGGCTGCGGCGCTCGCCTGGATGTTCGCCGAATGGATCATCGCCAAGAAGCCCAGCGTGCTCGGCATCATCTCGGGCGCCGTCGCCGGCCTCGTCGCGGTTACTCCGGCTTCCGGCTTCGTCAATCCGACCGGCGCCTTCATCATCGGCATCGTCGCCGGCGTCGTCTGCTACATCTCGGCGGTCAAGGTGAAGCACATGCTCGGCTATGACGACTCGCTTGATGCCTTCGGCGTGCACGGCGTCGGCGGCATCGTCGGCGCGCTGCTCACCGGCGCGCTGGCCGATCCGGAGATCAACGCGCTCGGCAAGGGCGCCTCGGTCGGCACCCAGATCTACGGTATCGTCTTCACCATCCTGTGGACGGCGATCGCGACCTTCGTGATCCTCTACATCGTCAAGGCGCTGGTTGGCCTGCGTCCGAGCACCCAGGAAGAGATCGAAGGCCTCGACATCAGCCAGCACGGCGAAGTGGTGCCGTAAGGCTATCGACATCCGGCGCCGGCATCCTCCCGCCGGCGCTTCAGAAGAATCCCGTCGTGACGCTCCGAAAGGTGCTCACGCATTGAGGCCCGGAAACATCTTCCGGGCCTCCTTTTTTGGAGAATCGTGCGCCTCGGAGAGGCAAGAGAGGAATCGTTTTTGACGCGATCACGGTCGCGTGATGTGCCAGCGGGAAGAAACATAGGGCCTTCCGGCTCCGTACTGGGGGTAGCGACCGCCGTTCTGGCGCTCGTTAAACATCAGGGAAGGAACCAACCAATGAACATCAAGACCATCTTCCTCGGGGCACTCGCTCTCTCCATGGTCAGCGGCGCCGCATTGGCCGGTGCTCTCGACGAACCGGACAACATGGCGCCGTTCTTCACCGATGCCGGCATGAAGACCATGAAGCCGGAGGCCGATTTCAAGGCGGCCTGGGCTGCGATGGCCAAGGACAAGCAAGACATGATGATGAAGGAGTGCCAGGACGCGGCGATGAGCAAGCCTCACGCCGAATTCTGCGCCAACCTGATGATGTATGCCGGTCACAAGTGATTGCGAAAGAGATAGGCCCGGACGGGCGCGTCGACTCGCCATCCCAATGAGCAATGGCGGGCCGAACGGCCCGCCATTGTCGCCCGGCCGATAAAGCCGGCTTCAATCCCCGCGCGCTGCATCCATAGCGAACGACCCGTCGAGTCTTGCGGGAGCATCAAGCGAACGTGATTCAGAGTGATTGAGTTCGGCTCCGTTCATCGGCTAGTCTTTGCCCGATCCAAAACCCCGGATCATGGAAGGTGAAATCCCACTTTCGCGCTCCTCAACGAAAGGCCTCGCTGGCTCCGGCTCGCGAGGCTTTTTTGCATCCGCGGGCCAGACTGCCGAAGGGCCGCGAGACCGGGAGTCGCAACTCAACCGCCGGTAAAGCGCCGGAGTCGTCTCAACTTCTTATAGTTAATGCGCCCTTAACCTTCCCACCGATAGTCTGTCATCCGAATCTGCCGGCCTGCGTCATGCGTCCGGCCAGGCACCTACAGACGGGGAAGAGGCATGCGTTCAGGGGCTTCAGCACCGCTCGCGCTGACCGATACGGGGCACAGCATCCAGGCATTCGCGCGGCGCCAGCTCGGCCGCCTGGTCGGCGCCGGCCTGTTCGTGCTCGTCGCCTTCGGCGTCGCCAGCCTCGCCACCTGGAACGTCGCCGATCCGAGCTTCTCGCATGCCACCGACAACATCGTCACCAACGCGATGGGCTATGCCGGTGCGGTGTTCTCCGACCTCGCCATGCAGTTCTTCGGGCTTGCCGCCGTCGCGGCCCTGGTGCCGGCAGTGATCTGGGGTTTCCTGTTGTTTTCGGCGCGCGGCGTCGACCGGCTGCCGAAACGCGGGCTCGCCTGGTTCGGCTTCGCGCTAATGGCGGCCGCGATCGCCGGCTGCGTGACGCCGCCCAAGACCTGGCCACTGCCGACCGGCCTCGGCGGCGTGTTCGGCGACATGGTGCTGAAGATTCCCGGCATCGCCGTCGGCGGATATCCCAAAGGTCTCTTTGCCAGCATTATCGCGGTTATCCTTGCTGCGCCGGCGCTCTGGCTGTTCGCCTATGGCTCGGCGCTGATCGCCCGCAAGAACGGCTTTGCCGTCATGGAGCGCGCCGCCGAGCCCGACCCGCGCGAGCAGGACAACTTGCTCTTCGACGAGGATGAGGACGAGGGCGACGAAGGCATACTGGCGCTCGGCGCGATCACCCATTGGTGGCTGTCGTTCAGAGCCTGGATGCATCGCCGCGCCGCGCGCCGCCAGCAGGAGCGCGATGAGTACGAGCCGGAGATGGAGCCGCGCGCCAGCGCCTGGCGTCGCGCCGCCGAGCGTGTCGAATCGGCCGAATTCGCCGAGTCGCGGATGAGTCCGGGCGGCCGCGCCCGCGTCGAGCCTGAATTCTTCGCCGCCATGGTCAACGACCGCAGCGTCTCGGTCGATCCCGACGATGACGACGTCTTCGACAATGACGAGGACGAGGACATGGATTTCGCCGACGAGGCGCCGGCCCCGCGCCGCGCCGCGCCGAAGGTGCAGAATTTCCGCTCCGATGCCGCCACCCGCGTCGAGGCGCCGGCGGCGCGCCCGGTGCCGGGCGCGCGTGTCCAGCGCGAGGCGCAGACCTCGCTGATCGGCTCGGACATGTTCGAGATGCCGTCGCTGCATTTCCTGTCGGAGCCGAAGAACGTCGTGCGCGACGCCAGCCTCTCCAAGGACGCGCTGGAGCAGAATGCGCGGCTGCTCGAGGGCGTGCTCGAGGATTTCGGCGTCAAGGGCGAGATCATCCATGTGCGGCCGGGGCCGGTCGTCACGCTGTATGAACTCGAGCCGGCGCCCGGCATCAAGTCGTCGCGCGTTATCGGCCTGTCCGATGACATCGCGCGCTCGATGAGCGCGATCGCCTGCCGCGTCGCGGTGGTGCCCGGGCGCAACGCCATCGGCATCGAGCTGCCCAACGCCAAGCGCGAGACGGTCTATCTCAGGGAGATCATGGCGAGCCGCGATTTCGAGACCACCAAGGCGAAGCTGGCGCTGGCGCTTGGCAAGACCATCAATGGCGAGGCGGTCATCGTCGACATCGCCAAGATGCCGCACGTGCTGGTCGCCGGCACCACCGGCTCGGGCAAGTCGGTCGCCATCAACACCATGATCCTGTCGCTGCTCTACCGGCTGACGCCGCAGGAGTGCCGGCTGATCATGATCGATCCGAAGATGCTCGAACTCTCCGTCTATGACGGCATCCCGCACCTTCTGACGCCGGTCGTCACCGATCCGAAGAAGGCGGTGGTGGCGCTGAAATGGACCGTGCGCGAGATGGAGGACCGCTACCGCAAGATGTCGAAGGTCGGCGTGCGCAACATCGACGGCTTCAACGCGCGCGTCCAGCAAGCCGAGAAGAAGGGCGAGAAGATCTCGCGCACGGTGCAGACCGGCTTCGACCGCCAGACCGGCGAGGCGATCTACGAGACCGAGGATCTCGATCTCGAGCCGATGCCCTACATCGTCGTCATCATCGACGAGATGGCCGACCTGATGATGGTCGCCGGCAAGGACATCGAAGGCGCGGTGCAGCGCCTGGCGCAGATGGCGCGTGCCGCCGGCATCCACGTCATCATGGCCACGCAGCGCCCCTCGGTCGACGTCATCACCGGCACGATCAAGGCCAATTTCCCGACTCGCATCTCCTTCCAGGTGACGTCGAAGATCGACAGCCGCACCATCCTTGGCGAACAGGGCGCCGAACAGCTGCTCGGCATGGGCGACATGCTCTACATGGCCGGCGGCGGCCGCATCCAGCGCGTGCACGGACCGTTTGTCTCCGACGACGAGGTCGAGCGCGTCGTTGCGCATCTTAAGCTGCAGGGCGTGCCGGAATATCTCGACGCCATCACCGAGGATGACGACGAGGACGAGGAGGAGGCGTCCGGCAAGGGCGGTTCAGGCGGCGGTGGCGGCGGCAATTTCGACGATTCCGACGACCCCTACGACCAGGCGGTGGCAGTGGTGCTGCGCGACGGCAAGGCCTCGACCAGCTACATCCAGCGGCGGCTCGGCATCGGCTATAACCGCGCCGCCTCGATCATCGAGAAGATGGAGAAGGAAGGCATTGTCGGTCCGGCCAATCACGCGGGAAAACGCGAGATACTGGTGCCGACCGAGGACGACAAGTTCTAGGGTTCCGGCGCCCATCGACCCGGCACCGGCAACCTTGAACCTTTCGGCGCGTTGAAGCGACGGAGCGTCACTGGAAGCGCCAAACTTAAGCCTAACTGGGGGCCCAGAGACTGCGACACCATCGAATCAGAGAGTGACCGGCATGAAAAACGCACCTTTCGCCCCGAATCGCCGCCAAGTGCTTGGCCTCGGCCTCGTGCTCGCCGGCGCGGCAAGCGTCAATGTCATACCTGGGTTCCAGCTTCTGGCGTCGGCGCAGGCGGCGATTCCGCCGGCGGCGCAGAAGATCGCCGACCACTTCTCGTCGGTCAAATCGATGAGCGGCGAGTTCGTTCAGTTCGGCCCCAAGGGCGAGCAGACCGGCGGCAAGTTCTTCCTCGAACGGCCGGGCAAGATCCGCTTCAACTATGACGGATCGTCGAATTTCCGGGTCATCTCCGACGGCAAGTCGGTGGTCATCCTCAACAAGAAGCTCAACACCTCCGACCTCTACCCGCTGTCGAAGACGCCGCTGAAGCTTCTGCTCGACGACCGGATCGATCTCTCGGGCGGACGGGTGAAAAGCGTCAAGGAAGAGGACGACCTGACCACCATCCAGCTCTCCGACAAATCGGTGTTCGGCAACGCCAGGATCACCATGATGTTCGATCCGAAATCCTATGAACTGCGGCAGTGGACCATCACCGACGCGCAGGGCAAGGACACGACGGTGATGATCTTCAACGTCAAGGAAGGCGTCAGCTTCGCGCCCGATACGTTCGCCATCGACTATACGGCGAACCGCGAGTTGAACACCAAGACAAGATAACTTCCTTCGTCTTAGTGCTCTTGCGAGCGGCGGCGCCAGCCTCGGCGGTTGTCGCCGGCTTGTTTTTATGGCTGGCGGCTGGCAGTAGTTCGGCGACCTCTTGCCGGACCCGCCGCATGCCCTTTTCCATCGCCACCTGGAACATCAACTCGGTGCGCCTGCGCATGCCGATCGTCGAGCGCCTGCTCGTGGAGCACGCGCCGGACGTGCTCTGCCTGCAGGAGACGAAAGTTCCGGACGAGCTGTTTCCCGAAAAGGCCTTCCGCAAGCTCGGCTACGAGCACATCGCCTTCCATGGCCAGAAGGGCTATCACGGGGTGGCCACGGTGGCGCGGCGGCCGATCGAGCTGGTCGAGAAGCGCCGCTTCTGCGAGATCGACGACAGCCGGCACCTGTCGGTCAGGGTAAGCGCCGGCGGCAAGTCGATCCTGCTGCACAATTTCTATGTGCCGGCCGGCGGCGACGAGCCCGACCCGGAGATCAACCGCAAGTTCAGGCACAAGCTCGACTTCGTCGCCGAGATGAACGGCGTGCGGGCCGAGCATGACGCGGTGTCCGGCTCGGTCCTGGTCGGTGATCTCAACATCGCGCCGCTGGAGCACGATGTCTGGTCGCACAAGCAGCTGCTCAAGGTGGTCAGCCACACGCCGGTGGAGACCGAGAGCTTCGAGGCGATGCGGCGCGCCGGCGACTGGGTCGACCTGATGCGGCTCAACGTGCCTGCCGAGCAGAAACTTTACACCTGGTGGAGCTATCGCGCGCAGGACTGGGAAGCGTCGGACCGCGGCCGGCGGCTCGATCATGTGTGGTCGTCGCCGAACCTGGCGGAGCGCTTCACCGGTTATGAGATCCTGCGCCCGGCGCGCGGCTGGGAGCGGCCGTCGGACCATGTGCCGGTGATTGCCAGGTTCGACCTGGACTAAAGGCCGCCGGCGGACGGGTAAACGCGAGGCGCGTCGAGCCGTTGGGCGGACAGATATTCCGTCGTGTCGACATGAGCCAGCAGACTGGGATGATCGCGACGGCGCGTCGCCAGCATCCGGCGGGCAGCCTCGATGATCTTCGGCGGCGGGACATTGGCGACCAGGCCGGTTGGACTTGCCTGGCGTGCCTCGACCATGTCCACACTGTTCGAAAGCGGCCTCCAGCGCGCCATGTTGGCACCGCTGTTGACCATGACCATCGGCGTCATCACCGTGGCCATCAGATGCGCGGTACCGCCCTCGGCGCCAATGTAAAGATCGGCAAGCTCCCCGAGCGCCAGCAGGATGTCGCTGACGGCGATATCCGGCGCGGTGCCGGAATCGACAAGCTGCAATTTCGGCACGCGTTGAACCAGTTCGGCACTATCGGGGCCGACACCTGGCGTTTTCACATAGATAAGGTTCGCGCCATCGCTGATCATGGCGTCGGATATCGCGACGACCTGATCCGCCGTCATTCGCTTGTTGCCATCGCCATGGGCCGCGACAATGATCAACGGCGCCTGGCTGCCGCCCGCCAGGCTCCTGGCCGCCGCACGCGCGGCCGGCGTCGGCTCCAGGCGATGATCGAAGGGCAGCCGCTTCCCGGCAAGACGTTCGACAAGGCGGTGGTAGCGCCATGCATTGTGCTCGGGTCGTGCCTCGGGTCTATGGCCGGGGGGCAAGGAAAGGGCGAAGGCCGGAAAGTTTGCTTCATAGACGATGCGGCGGCCGATCAGCGACGCCCAGGTTTGAACCAGCCAAGGCGCCACGATACGGAAATCGACAACTGCCACTCGCTGCTTGGCCCTGCGGTGGCCGGCGACCAGATGCGCCAGCGGCGTCTCTACACTAATCGCGTCGACCAGGTGGCGGACATGGCCGTTGAGGGCATCCGCGAGAGTGGATGTCTCGGTGGTTCCGTATATGAGCAAACTGTCGGGAAATGCCGTTCTCGCGGCCCGCAAGGCCGGGATTCTAAGCAAGCCGTCGCCGAACGCATCCTTGCGTGAATACAAGATAATCGTCTCGTACCGCGCTGGCAGCATGCCTCGCTCCCCCCAGGAGCTTGGTGGTGGCGGTGCCCACGCGGCCCGCCCTACAGGTCCTGTAGGATTTCACCTTTTGCCTGTCAACGGAACCTCGCCTCTCGGGTCCAGGTGATCAACGCCGGCGCTATTGGCCTACTCGGTGAACCGCGGGCCGAGCTTTTCGATGCGGCTGATCATCTGCTGGAATTCCTCGAGGATGCGCTCGTGCAACAGCACCGCAATCTCCGGATATTCTTCCAGGATGCGGCGGAACATCTTGCGGCTGAGCCGGATCACCTCCGAATCGACCGCGGCCGATGCGCTGGTCAGCCGGTTGGTGTCGGCAATCAGCGCCAGCTCGCTCAGCATGGTGCCCGGACCAGCCGTGCCGATCGGGATGCGCTCGCCGCTCTGCTCGCGATAGAGGACGATGCGGCCGCTGACCACGATATAGGCGGAGTCGGCCACGTCATCCTCGCGGTAGAGCTTGTGGTCCGCCTGCAGCAGGGTGGTTTCGGCGCCGAAGGCGAGCAGGCGCAACTGCTCCTGCGTGAAGCCCTCGAAGAGCGTCACGGCGGACAGGATGCGGATGTCGTCATCCAGCGCCATCTAGCTATGTCCCCGAGCGGTCAGTCCAGTCCCTCCCTTGGAGCGCCGCGTCCTCCAGAACGCGCAAGGACGCTCCAACATCCTTGAGTCTACGCATCGTGCTCGCCAAAAATCGATTCCGATTTTTGGCCGATGCGCTTCGGAGCCGATCCAACCACCCTCCAGCACCAGGATCGCTTCCGAAGCGGTCCCGCCCTGACCGCTCATCGGATCATGAAAAGTTTAAGGAACCAGCTTGTAGCCGCCGCTTTCTGTCACAAGAATTTCGGCATTGGAAGGATCGCGCTCGATCTTCTGGCGCAGCCGGTAGACATGGGTTTCCAGCGTGTGCGTGGTGACGCCTGAATTGTAGCCCCAGACTTCTTCCAGAAGCACGTCGCGCGTCACCACCTTCTGTTCGGCGCGATAGAGGTACTTGATGATCGAAGCCTCCTTTTCGGTCAGCCGCACCTTGGCGCCGCGCTGGTCGATCAGCAGCTTCTGGCTTGGCTTGAAGGTATAGGGGCCGACCGAGAAGGTGGCGTCCTCGCTCTGCTCATGCTGGCGCAGTTGCGCGCGGATGCGGGCAAGCAGCACGGCGAAGCGGAACGGCTTGGTCACATAGTCGTTGGCGCCGGCCTCGAGACCGAGAATGGTGTCGGAATCGGTGTCGTGTCCGGTCAGCATGATGATCGGCGCCTTGTACCCGCCCTTGCGCAGGATCTTCACCGCCTCGCGCCCATCCATGTCGGGCAGGCCGACATCCATGATCAGGAGGTCGACGAGGCCGCCGCGCGCCGCGGCGACGCCTTTTGCCGCCGTCGCTTCCTGCTGGACGTCGAACTCTTCGTAGAGGGCCAGTTGCTCGACGAGCGTGCCGCGCAGGTCGTCATCGTCGTCGACGATCAGTATGGTGCGTGAGGTCATGGATCAATCCGTTGTTTTAAAAAGAATATTCAGTTGACCGTCCCCCATTTATGCTGAAGCTGACCGGCACAACAGCCGATCACAGTGATTTGTTCCGTGACACGATCATACAAGAAAAAACGCCCATGCAATGCAAACGGCGCAATTTTGCCAAAAGGCCTCACCGTGCTCAGCGTGCGCGCCAGGCCCGGCCATCCCAGCCAGGGCCTGCTGCAGGCCGGCAGCCTGGTGTTTGCCTGCGCCCTGGGACGCGGCGGCATTTCGGCGAACAAGCGTGAAGGCGACGGCGCGACGCCGCTAGGCGCCATGCGCCTGTTGTCGGGCTATTTCCGCGACGATCATTTTTCCGGCGGCCGCCGGACGCGGCTGGCGATGGTCCCGATCGGACCCGACCTCGGCTGGTGCGAGGTGCCGGACGACCGCAACTACAATCGCCCGGTGAAGATCCCCTATGGCGCCAGCCATGAGCGCATGCGGCGCGCCGACAGGCTCTACGATGCCTGCCTTGTGATGGACTGGAACATCGCGCCGCGCCGGCGCGGCCGCGGCAGCGCCATCTTCTTCCATCTGGCGCGGCCCGGCTTCACGCCGACGCAAGGCTGCGTGGCGGTGACGGCGCGCACCATGGCGCGTCTGCTGCCGCTGCTGTCGGATCGGACGGTGGTGAGGGTGGTGAGGTGAGGGAGTAGGCAGTAGGCAGTAGGCAGTAGACAGTAGGCAGTAGGCAGTAGGCAGTAGGCAGTAGGCAGTAGAAAGAAATGCTCTCTTCCCCTACTGCCTAATCCCTACTGCCCACTGCCTCACTTCTGCCACCCCGTGCCGAGCAGCCCGATTTCGCGGATCTGCCGGTCCACAGCCTTTGCCACGTCCCGGCGCTCGGCGCCGATGTCACGCAACAGCTCGTCGGAGAGATCCTCGATGGATTCGTGGGGAAGCTGGGCAGCGACCCGCGCCTGGCGCAACCAATCGAGGGTGGCGCGCAGCCAGACTGCGATGCCGGAGCGAGAATTGAGGGCGGTGTGGGACTTCAGAACGATCTCGGTCATGGCTCTATCCGGTTTCTCCGGATGTCAAATCCGGTTTGATAGTGTTTCGATGCTGCAATCATGCCGGATTGAAAAATAAACAGGAAACGAGTAGTTCTTGTCTGATCATCAAGTTTTATTTGGAGATCGAATGGCCCGCCTGCTGCCCGGAACGCGTGCGCTGAGGACGTTCGAAGCGGCGGCCAGGCACCTCAATTTCACCCGCGCGGCCGACGAGCTCGGCCTGACGCCGGCGGCGGTCAGCCACCAGATCAAGGAGATCGAGGACCAGCTCGACCTTGCGCTGTTCACCCGCACCAGCCGCACCATCCGGCTGACGGAGGCCGGAAACGTCCTGTTCGAGGCGTCGATCGACGCGCTCGACCTGCTCAACCGGGCGGTGTCGCGGGCCCGCAAGATGACGCGCGGCACGGCGCTGCTGAAGGTGACGCTCGACGCCCAGTTCGCGACAAAGTGGCTGATGCGTCGCGTGGACGATTTCCGCCAGCAGAAGCCGGGCATCGAGCTGCGTTTCGACATCACCTACGATGTCAGGGACTTCGAGCGCGACGATGTCGATATCGGCATTCGCTTCGGCACCGGCAAATATCCCGGACTTGCCGCGCATCGCCTGTTCGACAACATCATCATCCCGGTGTGCAGCCCGGCGCTGCTGGCGTCCGGCCCGCCGCTCAACGAGCCGCGCGACCTCTTTCGCCACACGCTCGCGCATATCGACTGGTCGCGCCAGGGCGTGACGTGGCCGAACTGGAGCATGTGGATGCACGCGGCCGGCGTCGACGATTTCGACGATAGCCGCACGCTTGTCTTCGGATCCTCGACCGATGCCACGCAGGCGGCGCTCGACGGCAATGCGGTGGCGCTGGCCGACTTCGCCATGGTCGCCAACGACCTTTCGCAAGGGCGTCTGGTCCGACCCTTCGAGCTCGGCATCAAGGTGGCGCCGGAGTTCGCCTATTTCCTGGTTTATCCGGAAGCCGTGAAGGACGACGCGCGCGTCGCCGCCTTTCGCGAATGGCTTATCGAGGAAGCGGCGAAGACGCCGACATGATGGCGCCCTAGCCGGCCGGCGCGCCGAACCACCCGATCACCGCGCCGATGAGCAGCAGCACGCCCAGCCAGTGGCCGGCATCGATCAGCGTCAGGTCCCAGCCGAAACCTTCATAGCGGTGGTTGACCGACAGCGTGGTGGCGACGAAGCCCAGCCAGAGCACGAAGGCGAAGATCAGCCCGGCGATGAGGCTCGGCTCGCCGCCGGTCATCGCGCCGACGACCAGGCTCAGCACGAATGCCATGACCAGCTCGGCGATGAAGGAGATGATGAAAGGCAGCGGCGACCGTTTCATCGTCGCCGGATCGAGCTTGGCCGCCTTGAGCCACGGCTTGCTGAGCGTCGTGTACCAGGCGGCGCCGAACAGCCACGCCACCACGGCGGCAACGACCACCGCCAGCCAGTTCACCGCTGAAAAATCCATGCGTCCTTCCCCCTCCGATGCATGTCGTTCCAAACATGCACCCTCTTTGAAATCGCAGCGATGGAACGCCTGTTCGGCGCTGCCGTCAAGCAAGGCGCCAGACGGTCGTGCGCTTGACCTCGGCATCCTCCAGCACGCGCGTCACGGGCACCTGGTAGACGGCCAGTGACCGCAGGCCGTCCTTGGGCAGATAGGCGCGGCCGGGATCGCCGACGAGGATGTCGGCGCCACGCGCCGTCAGCGCCTGGAACCAGGGCAGCAGCCTGTCGGCGAAGGACCTGTCGTAGAAGACGTCGCCGGCCAGCACGACATCCCAGCCCATGTCGGCGCCGACGCAGTCCTGGCCGAGGAATTCCGCCTCGGCCAGGTTGGCCTCGAGGTTGAGGGCGATCGCCGTCTCGCAGAACGGATCGATGTCGGCGGCGGTCACCGCTGCGGCGCCCGCCTTGGCGGCGGCGATGGCGACCAGGCCGGAGCCGGAGGCGAAGTCGAGCACCCGCTTGCCACGAACGGTTTCGGGATGGTCGAGCACGTAGCGGGCAAGGCCCTGGCCGCCGGCCCAGGCGAACGCCCAGAACGGCGGCGGCAGACCGATCGCCGCCAGTTCCTCTTCCGTGCGCAGCCAAAGGTCATGCGCCTCGTCGGCGAGATGCAGGAGCACTTCCGGCACATGCGGCGGCGCCATCAGCGCCGTGTTCTCGAGAATGAATTTCTTCGCGCTTTTCGGTGTCAGCCGGGTCACGGCGCCGGCGAGAGATCGGCCATGCGGCAGACCTCTTTCCATTCGGCCGGCGTCACCGGCTGCACGGAAAGCCGGCCGAGCCGCACCAGCGCCATCTCGGCGAGCTTGGGATTGGCCTTGACCTGCTCCAGCGTCACCGGGGTAGGCACCTCCTTGAAGGCGCGGATGTCGACGCATTCCCAGCGCGGATCGTCGCTCGTGGTGTCGGGATGGGCGAGCGCGCAGACCTCGGCGATGCCGACGATGTTGAGCCCTTCATTGGAATGGTAGAAGAAGCCGAGATCGCCGATCTGCATCGCCTTCATGTTGTTGCGCGCCGCATAGTTGCGCACGCCGTCCCATTGCGTGCCGGCCTTGCCCTTGGCCTTGAGCGCCTCGAAGGAGAAGACCGAGGGTTCGGACTTGAACAGCCAGTAGTTCATCTCAGTTGTCCCCTTGCCATTGTCGGTTGGCTACAATGAAGCGTTCGCGCTCCCACTACCCTTACCCTTTCCCCGTTCTCGCGAGGAGAGGGGCGCGCCAAGCGATCGATCAAGCGCCGGCGGGCTTCTGGAAGACCCAGTTCCACGGGCGGATTTCGACGCTTTCGAACAGGCCGGCCTTGGCATAGGGATCGCTGGCCGCCAGGACTTGCGCCGCCGTCATATCCACTGCCTCGATCATGACCAGACTGCCGTCGGGCTTGCCGTCAGCGTCGAGGAAGGGCCCGGCAAAGGCAAGTTTTCCTTCGCTGATCAGGCCTTGCAGGAACGCCGCATGCGCCGGCCGCGTGTCGACCCGTAACTGCAGCTTGCCGGGCTTGTCCTTGCAAATCAACGCAAACAGCATGGTCTAAAACTCCGATGGTTCAGATGTCGGTTTCGGTCTTGAGCGGCCGCGTCATCAGCGCCGTCACGGCCTGGCCGATGGTCACGGTGCCGTCGAGAATGGCGGCGACAGCGGTGATGATCGGCGCGTCGATGCCGCGCTCGGCGGCGAGGCGGGCGGCGATCGCTGCCGTCGGCACGCCCTCGGCGAGCGGCAGTCCGGCAAGCGGCTTGCCCTGGCCGAGCGCCAGCCCATAGGCGAAATTGCGCGACTGCGCCGAGGAGCAGGTGAGCAGGAGGTCGCCGAGCCCGGAAAGCCCCATCAGCGTCTCCGGCCTGGCGCCAAAGGCGGCGCCGATGCGGCGCAGTTCGACGAAGCCGCGCGTCACCATGGCGGCCTGGGCGCTGGCGCCGAGCCTCGCGCCGGTGACGGCGCCGGCGGCGATGGCGAAGACGTTCTTCAGCGCGCCCCCGATCTCGACGCCGACGAGGTCGTCGCTGGAATAGCAGCGCAGGTTTTCGGCCGAGAAGCGGGCGGCAAGGTCTGCGGCGAGCTCCGCGTCGCGGGCGGCCACCACCACCGCCGTCGGCAGGCCGCGGGCGACATCGGTGGCGAAGCTCGGGCCGGACAGGGCGGCAACCGGATTGTTCGGCAAGGCCTCCTCGACGATCGCCGACAGCAGCGCGCCGGTGTCGCGCTCGATGCCCTTGGCGCAAAGAACCAGCGGAACGCCCGACGGCACATGGTGCCTGGCGCCAGCCAGCATGGCACGCAGCGCCTGCGCCGGCGCCACTGCCAGCACGCAGTCGGCGCCGTCGAGCGCGGCCGCGATGTCGGTCGTCGCGACGATGCCGGGCTGCAGCGCGATGCCCGGCAGGTAGCGCGGGTTCTCGCCGCGATCGATCGCGGCGACGGTTTCGGGGTCGCGCGCATAGAGGCGCACGAAATGGCCAGCGCGCAGCATGGCCAGCGCCAGCGCCGTGCCCCAGGCGCCGCCGCCAAGCACTGCGACGCGCCAGCCGCTCGGCGCCTCGTGCCCGCTGGTAACCAGCTCGGTCATGCCTTGGCACCGCGCCGGCCGGAGCCGACCATCGGGGCGGAGACGCTGTCCAGCGGCCAGCGCGAGCGCGGCACGAAATCGGCGTCGTTCGCGCGCGCCATCCCGGCGCGCAGGCGCTCGATGCCGGCCCAGGCGATCATCGCCGCATTGTCGGTGCAGAGCTTTTGCGGCGGCGCTATGAAGTCGAAGCCGGCCTCGGCGCAGAGCGCCTCCAGCGTCGCCTTGATTGTCCGGTTGGCGGCGACCCCGCCGGCGACGACCAGCGCCGGCTTGGCCTTATCAGGAAATTCCTGGCGGAAACGGTTGAGCGCGCGCGAAACACGGTCGCCCAGCGCATCCGCCACCGCCGCCTGGAACGAGGCGCAGATGTCGGCGACGTCCTGGTCGCTCAAGGGCGCAATGGCGGTCGCGGCCTGGCGCACCGCCGTCTTCAGGCCGGAGAAGGAGAAATCCGGCTGCGCCGAACCCTTCATCGGGCGCGGCAAGGCAAAGCGGCCCGGATCGCCCGTGGCTGCCGCCTTCTCGACATTCGGACCGCCGGGATAGGGCAGGCCGAGCATCTTGGCCGTCTTGTCGAAGGCTTCGCCGAGCGCGTCGTCGATGGTGGTCGCCCAGCGCTGATAGTCGCCGACGCCGCGCACGGCGACGATCTGGGTGTGGCCGCCGGACACCAGAAGCAGCAAATAGGGGAAGTCGAGCCCGTCGGTCAGCCTTGCGGTCAGCGCATGGCCTTCGAGATGGTTGATGGCGAGCAACGGCTTGTCGGCGGCCGCGGCAATCGCCTTCGCCGTCATCAGCCCGACGATCAGCCCGCCGACAAGGCCGGGACCGGCGGTCGCGGCGATCGCGTCGACCTCGTCCAGCGCCACGCCCGAATCGGCAAGGGCCGCCTCGACGATGCCGTCGAGCGCCTCGACATGGGCGCGCGCGGCGATCTCCGGCACGACGCCGCCGAACGCGGCATGCTCCTCGATCTGGCTGAGCACGATGTTGGAGAGGATTTTGGGCGCGGCGCGGCCATCCAGCGCCACCACGCTGGCCGCGGTCTCGTCGCAACTCGTCTCAATGCCCAGAACGCGGATCAATTGGTCGCTGTCCTCGAAGATTGTATCGCCAGCCTTTCCTAGATAGGACATGTGCCGGCAAGACCTCGTGTGCCGGGGGTTATCACGGACAGCGCGCCATGCAAACAAGCTTGAAAATCGGAACACGCGGCAGCCCGCTGGCACTTGCCCAGGCGCATGAGACGCGGACGCGGCTGATGGCGGCGCACGGGCTGCCGGAACAGGCATTCGAGATCGTCGTCATCTCGACCAGCGGCGACCGCATCCAGGACCGGCCGCTGTCGGAAGCCGGCGGCAAGGGCCTGTTCACCAAGGAGATCGAGGAGGCGATGCTGGCCGGCAGGATCGACATCGCCGTGCATTCCTCGAAGGACATGCCGACGCTGTTGCCGGAGGGGCTCGAACTCTCCGCTTTCCTGCCGCGCGAGGACGCTCGCGACGCCTTCATCGGCAAGGCTGCGAAGACGATCGCCGAATTGCCTCAGGGCGCCAGGGTCGGGTCGTCCTCGCTCAGGCGCCAGGCGCTGATCCGGCGCATGCGCCCGGATCTCGAGGTGGTGATGTTCCGCGGCAATGTGCAGACCAGGCTGCGCAAGCTGGATGAAGGTGTCGCCGACGGCACCATCCTCGCCTATGCCGGGCTGAAGCGGCTCGGGCTCGGCGATGTCGTCACCGACCTGATGTCGCTGGAACAGTTTCCGCCAGCGCCGGGGCAAGGCGCGATCTGCATCGAAAGCCGCATCGGCGACGCTGATGTCGAGCGCATGCTGGCCGCGATCCACGACGCGCCGACCGGCCAGGCGCTGGCCTGCGAGCGCGCCTTCCTGGCGGCGCTCGACGGTTCCTGCCGCACGCCGATCGCCGGTCACGCGACGATAGCTGGCGACAAGCTCTCCTTCGCCGGGTTGATCATCTCGCCCGATGGCGGACAGTCGCATGAGGTCAGGCTGGACGGGCCGGCGCCGGATGCCGCCCGGATCGGCGCGGAAGCCGCCAAGGCGGTGCGGGCCAAGGCCGGCGAATCCTTCTTCGACGGCTGGGCCTGACATGCTCCGCGTTTTGGTGACGCGGCCGGAACCGGGCGCCTCGCGAACCGCGCATCGGCTCGAGCAGATGGGCTTTCAGCCGATCCTGCTGCCGCTGACCGAAACGGTGGCGCTGCCGGCCAAGGCAAGCGAAGCGCCGAAGGATGCCATGGCGGTCGCGGTTACCAGCGCCAACGCGGTGCGCCACGCGTCGCGCGAGCTCATCGCCGCACTGGCTGCCTTGCCTTGCCATGCTGTTGGCAAAAGGACAGCGGAAGCGGCGCGCAAGGCAGGATTTTCCACGGTCAACGAAGGCCCGGGCGATGCCATGGCGCTGGCCGATGCCATCGTAGAAGGGCCTCCGACGGGCACGGTCGTCTATCTTTGCGGACGCGTGCGCTTTCCTGCCTTCGAGCAGCGCCTCTCGGCGGCCGGCATTCCGGTCCGCGCCGTCGAAACCTATGACACGATCGGGCTCGACCATTCCGACGCGGACGTGGCAGCGACCCTGTCCGGCGGGCCGGTCGATCGGGTCCTGCTCTATTCGGCCAAGGCGGCCGTGGCGATGCAGGCCCTGATCCGGCGGCCGGCGCTCGGCGGTTATTTTGAAAAGACGGGATTTTTCGCGCTGTCGGGACGTATCGCCGCAGCGCTCGACGGCGTCGCTCCCGAACGGGTCCGCGTCGCCGCCGAACCGCAGGAAGACGCGCTGATCAGGCTAGTGCTGGCCGGGCGCTAGGCAGAATCTGCGACATGACAGGATGCCTGCTCAGGTCTGTGTCATCACGCCGCCCCTTTTCACCGCTTGGTGATGTGCTAGAGCATCCTTCAGCTCTAGACCCGTTGAACCATCCCAAGCCAATTTGCGGAGCCCAAGCATGGTCAAGACGCCGAAGATGCGACATTCGAAGAGCCGCCGCGAGCCGGTGACGATCGAACTCGAGCCCGGCGCCGTCTCGCGTATTGTCGAGGAGGATGGGGCGAAGACCGTGGAGGCCGAGGCGGAGGAAGCCGCGAGCGCTTCGCAACCCGAGGCTCCGGCGGAGCCGGTGCATGCCGACCAGGTCGATCATGAGCCCTGGGAGCACAGCGACGCTGCCGCGCAGGCCGGAACGGAAGACACCGGCGCCAAGGGTTCGGATGAGGCGGAGCGCCCCTATCCGGCAGGTTCCGAGGCGTCGCCTGATCAGACGCATGGCTCCGACTACAATTTCGAGGATGCCTCGACCAAGGCGGCCGCCGCCGGAGACGCGCCGAAAACAAACCTCGGGAGGGAGGACTATGTGGCACCGCAGCCGAAACGCGGCGGCCTCAATGGCATTGCCGCCGGCGTGATCGGCGGCGTCATCGCGCTGGCCGCAGCCGGCGGCCTGCAGTTCGCCGGCCTCATCGGCGCGCCGGGGTCGGGCGGCGCTTCGCTCGACGGCGTCAATGGCGAGATCGCCGCGCTGAAGAGCGAGATCGCGGGCCTGAAGCAGGCCGGCGGCAATGGCGATGCCTCGGCCAAGGTCGACGGGCTGTCGTCGGCGCTGGACCAGGTCAAGAGCGATGTCGCGGCGCTGAAATCGGCGGTCGAGCAAGGCGGCGCCGGCGACGCCGCCGGCGTTGCGGCACTTGGCGACAAGCTCAAGCAGATCGAGACGGCGATCGCCGACTTGCAGAAGGCCGGAACTGCCGCGCCTGTCGATCTCGGGCCGCTCAATGAAAAGCTCGCCGGGCTCGACGCGCTGGTGAAATCCGCCGGCGAGGCGGCGAAGGCTGAGGACGGCCGGCTGGCGGCGCTGGAGCAGTCGGTGTCGCAGCTCTCCGGCAAGGTCGAGGCGCAGGCCTCGCAGCCGAAGATCGCGATGGCCATCGCGGCATCGGCGCTGAAGTCGGCGCTCGACCGAGGCGCGCCGTTCGCCGCCGAGCTCGAGACCTTCGCGGCGATTTCGCCTGACGCGCCGGAGATCGCGACGCTGCGCGCCTATGCCGAGAAGGGCGTTTCGACCCGGACGGACATCGCCGCCGAGGTCGATGCCGCTGCCAACGCGATGGTCGCGGCCGCCACGCCCGTCGATGAGAATGCAGGCTTCCTGCAGAACCTGATGTCGAGCGCCGAATCGCTGGTCAAGGTCCGGCCGATCGGCGCCGTCGAGGGCAAGGGCGCGCCGGAAACCGTGGCGCGCATGGAGGTGGCGGTCAACCAGGGCGACTACGCCAAGGCGCTCAGCGAGTACGACACGCTGCCGGAAGCGGTGAAGGCCGCCGGCGCGGATTTTGCCGGCAAGCTGAAGGCGCGACTGGAGGTCGAAAAGCTGATCGATTCGTTGATTGCCGGCGCGATGAAGGCGTGAGGGAGACCAGATGATCCGCATCCTCATCTTCCTCGCCGTCGTCTTCGCGCTCGGGCTCGGCTTCGCCTGGCTGGCCGATCGTCCCGGCGACATGGTCGTCACCTTCAACGGCTATCAGTATCAGGTCAGCCTGATGGTGGCGGCGGTGGCGGTGGTCGCGGTCGTCGCCGCGGTGATGATCCTGTGGTGGCTGGTGAAGTCGCTGTGGAACAGCCCCTATACCATCTCGCGCTATTTCCGGGTGCGCCGCCGCGACCGCGGCTACCAGGCGCTGTCGACCGGCATGATCGCGGCCGGCGCTGGCGACGGGGCGCTGGCGCGCAAGAAGACCAAGGAAGCGGCCAAGCTGATCCGCTCCGACCAGGAGCCGCTGATCCATCTCCTGGAGGCGCAGGCCTCGCTGCTCGAAGGCGATCATGAAGGCGCGCGCGAGAAGTTCGAGGCGATGCTCGACGATCCCGAGATGCGGCTGCTCGGCCTGCGCGGCCTCTATCTGGAGGCCGAGCGCCTCGGCGACCGCAACGCCGCCAGGCACTATGCCGGCCGCGCCGCAGCGGTGGCGCCGCAACTTGCCTGGGCCGCCGAATCGACGCTGGAGGAACTGACCGGTCGCGGCGACTGGGACGGCGCGCTGAAGCTGGTCGAGGCGCAGAAGTCGACGCGGCAGATCGAGCGCGATGCCGCCAACCGCCGCCGCGCCGTGCTGCTCACCGCCAAGGCGCAGGCGCTGATCGACAGTGACGCCAACGCGGCAAGGGCCGCGGCGCTCGAAGCCAACAAGCTCGTGCCCGAATTCGCGCCGGCGGCGGTCGCCGCCGCCAGGCTGCTGTTTCGGCAAAACGATGTGCGCAAGGGCTCCAAGATCCTCGAAGCGGCGTGGCGGGCCGAGCCGCGTCCGGAAATCGCCGAGCTCTATACCCATGCCCGCCCCGGCGATGCCGTCGGCGACCGGCTGAACCGGGCGAAGAAGCTGCAGGATCTGAAGAAGAACCATGCCGAGTCGTCGATGGCGGTTGCCCGCGCGGCGCTCGACGCGCAGGATTTCGCCACCGCCCGGCGCGAGGCGGACGCTGCGATCCGCATGGATCGGCGCGAAGGCGCCTATCTGCTCCTGGCCGACATCGAGGAGGCCGAGACCGGTGACCAGGGCAAGGTGAGGCAATTGCTGTCCAAGGCGGTCCGGGCGCCGCGCGATCCGGCCTGGGTCGCCGACGGCGTCGTCTCCGAGCATTGGGCGCCGGTGTCGCCAGTCACCGGCAAACTCGACGCCTTCGAATGGCGGGCGCCGATGGAGCGGCTCGGGCACCTGATCGACAGCCATGAGGACGGCCCGGAGACAGTCGTGCCGGCGATCACCGTGGCGCCGGCGGCGGAGAAGGAAAAGACGATAGAGGCCGTTGCGCCGGACGGCTCGGTCGCGACCCCGGCCTCAGACGAGGACCAGGTGAAGCCGGTCACCGCCGCTGCCTTTGCCGCCGTGCCCGACGATGCCGAAGGGGTGGAGCCGGCGGAGGAACTGGCGAGGCTGCCCGACGATCCCGGTGTCGACCCGGACGATGAGGCGGAAAAATCGCCGCGCCGGTTTCGTTTGTTTTGAGGCCGGGATCGATCCGGGCCGTATGGGAATGATGTGATGTTCGAACGTGTCCTGTCTTTCCTGAGGGATCTGCCGGCGGGTGCTGCCCGCGCCAACGCGGACGATCCGCGCGTCGCCGCGTCGGCGCTGCTCTACCA
>NZ_RZOF01000550.1:0-2325 GCF_003998955.1 Mesorhizobium sp. M4B.F.Ca.ET.017.02.2.1
CATCACATGGCGGCCAACATGTCATCCCAGCCGCCATGCCTGACTTTAACCGTGCGCGATGCGAGCCCTGGAGGCTGCTGGAATTTCACGCTTCAATAGTAAAAACGCTCTTCGCTGATCTTGCCGTTCTTGACCGTATAGAGGCCAACCTCATCCATGGTGACGCGCTCGCCGGTGGATTTGGGCGTTATGTCGAACCTGAAGCGCAGAGCGAACTGGTCGCCATTGACATAGGGGCCGTCGACCGAGCCGCCGTGAACCTCATGGTTCGCATCCCACCACTCGCCCTTCTGCTTGACGGCTTCCTTGCCGCTGCAAACAGCCATCGGCCCTTCCATGGCCTCATAGCTGACGATGTCGTCGGCATTGTATCTCGCGGCAGCGCTGTGGCTGTCGCCCTGCTTGAGGAGTTCCGTGAAATCCTTGGCAATTTCAGCAGTGGTCATGACTTCCTCCTGTTCAGACCAGTCGCAGGTAGGGGGTCGACTGCTCGGCTACTACCGCCGGCCTGTCCCACAGGTGACAATTCGTGTCAGGAGAGACAGGTCCAGCTTGCAGCGATTTGAAATGCTCGCATGGCGACCAATGCGTCGTCCTTACAACGGGGCATAACACCCGCGCTTGATGGCCAGCCGCCGCACCAGCGCCAGCACGCTGTCGATGGCCGGCGTCGGCTTGCCGGTCAGGCGGCCGAGTTCCTGCACCGCGCTCACCAGCGCGTCGATCTCCATGGGGCGGCCGCGCTCCAGATCCTGCAGCATCGAAGTCTTGTGCTCGCCGACGTCGCCGGCGCCCTTGATGCGCTTGTCGACGGGGATCGGAAAGCGGACGCCGAGGCTTTCGCCGATCGCTTGCGCCTCCAGCATCATGGCGCGGGCAAGCGTTCGCGTTCCCTCGTCGGCGACGATGGCCGCGAGCGTGCTGCCGGTCAGCGCCGAGATCGGATTGAAGGACAGATTGCCCCAGAGTTTTATCCAGATCTCCGAGCGGATGTCCTCGCGCACCGGCGCCTGCAGTCCGGCTTTGACCATCTCGCGCGCCAGCGCGGTTACGCGCTCGCTCTTTTCGCCGGACGGCTCGCCAAGCGAGAACCGCGTACCCTCGACATGGCGGATCAGGCCGGGGGCATCGACCTCCGCGGCGGGATAGACGACGGAGCCGATGACGCGCTGCGGGCCGATGCGCTGCCAGATCGTGCCGCCGGGATCGACCGCCTGGATGCGCGTGCCTTCGAGCGCGCCGCCGGCCTTGTAGAAGTACCACCAGGGCACGCCGTTCTGCATGGTAACCACCGCTGTCTCCGGCCCAAGCAGCGGTGCGATCTGGTCGAGCGCCGGCGCCAGCGAATGGGCCTTCAGCGCCAGCACGACATAGTCCTGCACGCCGAGCTCTTCCGCGCGGGCGGCCGCCCTCACTGGCGCGGCAATCTCGCTCTCGCCCTCGATCAGCCAGAGGCCATCGGCCTTGATCGCCTCGAGATGCGCGCCGCGCGCCACGACCGACAGATCGACCGTGCCAGCGGCTGCCAGCTTGGCGGCGAGATAGCCGCCGATGGCGCCGGCGCCGAAAACGGTGACGCGCATCAGCCGAGCCCGAGTTTTGCCGCGAGACCGATGCGCTGTAATTTTCCCGTCGCGCCCTTCGGGATCTCGTCCAGGATCAGCACCTTGCGCGGCACCTTGAAATCGGCGAGCCGGGTCGACGCAAAGCCGCGTATGTCGGACTCGCTGGCGCTCTGGCCTTCGCGCAGCACGACAGCGGCCGCTACCTCTTCGCCGAGCTTGTCGTGCGGCATGGCGAAGGTGACGACCTGCGCCACCGCCGGATGGTCCATCAGCACACCGTCGACCTCGAGCGGCGAGATCTTCTCGCCGCCGCGGTTGATGATCTCCTTCAACCGGCCGGTGACGCGCAGATAGCCATCCTCGTCGAGCACGCCCTGGTCGCCGGTATGGAACCAGCCGTGGGCGAAGGCGCTGGCGTTGGCGTCGGGATTCTTCTCGTAGCCGGCGGTGACGTTGGGGCCGCGAATGACGATCTCGCCGGTCTCGCCGGCGTCAAGCAGCCGTCCGTCCGGCGCCATGACAGCTACGTCCGGTCCGGCCGCGGCGCCGACGCTGCCCGGCTTGCGCTGGCCTGGCGGCAGGCGGTTGGATGCCATCTGATGCGCGGCCTCGGTCATGCCGTAGGACTCGATCACCGGGCAGCCGAAGGTCGCCTCCAGCTCGGCCATCACCTGCGCCGGCAAGGACGCGGAGGACGAGCGGATGAAGCGCAATGGTGCGGCCGCAAGCGCTTCCGCATTGCGCGCGGCGCGGGGCAGGA
>NZ_RZOF01000551.1:0-2297 GCF_003998955.1 Mesorhizobium sp. M4B.F.Ca.ET.017.02.2.1
GCTCTACGATTTTCACGACCCGGACGGCGAGATCGAGCTTGTGAACGTGCGGCTGTCCGCCATCGGCGCGGGGCCGAAACTCTCCTTCCCGGAGACAGACGAGATCGGCGCCGCCGCCATTCCGGCGCGCCGTCTCCCGGTCTACACGGGCGCGAGCCTCGAAGTCGTGGACCTCCACGACCGGCAGACCCTTGTGCCGGGCAGCACCTTCCGGGGGCCTGCCGTGGTCGTGCAGGAAGACACCACCTTCGCCATTCCCGCGGGAGCGCAGGCGCGCGTCGACCGCCACCTCAACCTTCTGCTGACCTTCGCGGAGTGACGCCATGTTTGACCGGACAAACCTGCAGGTTCTGGCGAACCACGCCCGCGCGGCCGCCGAAAACATGGCCCACACGCTGCACCGCACCGCGCACTCCGCCTTCGTCAAGGAGACGCAGGATTTCACCGTGATGCTGATGGACCGTGCGGGGGCGACCTTCGCCGTGCCGATGGAACTCGGCGCCACGTGGTATCCGGGACTTTCCTACCACCGCGCGATCGCCATGGTCGACGACTACCGACCTGGAGACGTCGCCTTCACCAACGATCCCTATTCGGGCCACGTCGCCACGCACGCCCCCGACACGCATCTGTGGAAGCCGGTCTTCGTCGACGGCGAGATCGTCGCCTGGACCGGAGGTCACATCCACAACACCGACATGGGCGGGGCGGTGCCGGCTTCGCTCAGCCGGGCGCTGATCGAAATCCATCAGGAAGGCATCCGCTTCCCGCCGATGAAGCTGGTGCGGGAGGGCGTCTTCGACGAGACGATCCTGCGCATCATGAGCACCAATGTGCGCAAGCCCGACCTCAACATCGGCGACATCAAGGCGCTTGTCGGCGCGCTCAACACCGGCGAGCGCAAGATCCAGGCAATGGTGCGGAAGTTCGGCAAGGCCGGCTTCATCGAAGGGGTTGCCGCACTTCTCGATCATGCCGAGGCGCAGGCGCGCGACGTGCTGCGCGCCATGCCCGACGGCACGTGGGAATTCGCCGACTATGCCGACGAGGATTCGGTCGAGGCCAATCCCTGCCGGCTGAAGCTGACGCTGACGATCAAGGGCGACGAGGCGGTGCTCGACTTCACCGGCTCCGATCCGCAGTTGGGCTCCTCGCTTAACGTGCCTTCAGGTGGCGACCCGCGCCACACCATGCTGCTGGTCGGCGTCTACTACGTGCTCTACACGCTCAACCCAAAGCTCCTGCTCAACACCGGCCTCACGCGGCCCTTCACCTGCATCACGCCGCAGGGGTCGGTGCTCAATCCGGTCCACCCGGCAGCGGTGGGCATGCGCTCGCTCACCTGCGCCCGGCTGCGCTCGGTCATCTTCGGCGCCTTCTCGCAGGCCGTGCCGGAGCGCCTGCCCGCGGCGCCGGCCGGCAACAACTGCATCGTCAACGTCATGACTATCGACGAGCGCAGCAGCCGCACGGTCATCGCCGCCGTGAACCCGGTGGTGGGCGGCGGCGGTGCGATGCCGCATCGCGATGGGACCAACGGATCGGGCGCCGATGCCGCCTATCTCAAGAACACGCCGATCGAAATCACCGAGACCGAGACCCCGGTCGAATTCGTGAAATACGGGCTCGCCAGGGACAGCGGCGGGGCGGGCCGCTGGCGCGGCGGGCTGGCGACCGAGATGGCCTTCCGCGTCTTTGCCCCCGACTCCAGGATCACGGCCCGCAACCGCGACCGCAGTTTCTTCCGTCCCTGGGGCGTGCTGGGCGGCAAGGCCGCCGGCCTGTCGGACATGGTCGTCAATCCGGGCACCGAGCACGAGCGGCGGCTGGGCAACATCGACACCGCGGTGCTGCAGCCCGGCGACCTGCTCGATATCCGCTCCGCCGGAGGCGGCGGGCGCGGCGATCCGCACGTGCGCGAGCCCTGGCGGGTCGCACAGGACGTTCGGCGCGGCTATGTCTCAGAGACATCGGCGGAGCGCGACTATGGCGTCGTCCTACGCGGCGGCGAGGTCGACGAGCAGGCGACGGAAAGGCTGCGCGCGCGGCAAAAGCCGTCCGCCGGCCATTTCCATTTCGGTCCAGAGCGCGACGGCTACGAAGCGCAATGGACCCCTGCGGCCTACGACCGGCTCACCGCCATACTGAGCGACCTGCCGATCCACTGGCGGTTCTTCGCCAAGACCGAGATCTTCCGCCGCATGAAGGGGGGCTCCGGGCCGGAGGGCGTACAGGCGGCCTTCGATGCGGCGTGCGAACGGTTCCCCGAACTGCCGCGTCCTCGCCCGGTGCGAGAG
>NZ_RZOF01000552.1:0-2293 GCF_003998955.1 Mesorhizobium sp. M4B.F.Ca.ET.017.02.2.1
GTGCAGCCCTCGGCCGCCCACAGCCACCATCACAACCGCGAAATCGGCATCGGCATTGCCGCCGGCGTCGGCGGGTTCGTGCTCGGCAGCCTGCTCTCCCAGCAGCAGCCGCAGCCCGTCTATGTCGACGAATATGGCGGCGGTTCCTCGCACGTCCGCCGCTGCCTCGCCCGCTACGCCAGCTACGACCCGTACTCCGACACCTATGCCGGCTACGACGGCTATCGTCATTACTGCCAGCTCTGAGAGGAGGTGAACCGCCTCAGGCAACCGGAAGAAGGGGCTTCTCCGTGGCCCCTTCTTCTGCCGTCGGGGGGCTGGCCCTGTTGCGTTGACAAGGCTTTCAAGTTGAAAAGCCTCCGCCGTCGGCGGTGTACAGCGATTTTGCGAGCGTCTAATCTCGCCCCAACGGCCAAACCGAGGAGGGACGCTTGGACGAACAGGATCCGAAGCAAGACTTGATCGAGCCCGTTTTCCGCAACGGCACGGTCACCACCGTCGGCATCCTGCTGGCATTTTCGCTGGGCTTCATCACCCATTGGGCCGCCAACCCGATCCCATGGCAAACCTACCATCTGCTGGCGGTGCTGCCGATCCTGATCGGCATCGCGCTGCAGATGCGGGCGCTGTCCTTGCTGCTCGACGTAAGCTCGCTGCAAAAGCCGATCTACGAGCGGGCCAACCGCATCTTCATCACCGGCCTGATCTTCACCGCAAGCGGCGTCGGCCTGGCGATCCTGCTCGACTTCTTCGAGATCGCGGGCAAGAGCGCGCTGCCGAACGGGTAGCTACTTGCAGATGTCGCACCATTCGGCGCTGACCAGGCCCGCCATGCGATCGACGCCGATCCTGACCGCGGCATTGGTGGCGCCGGCGGCCGGCACGACCTCGGCAAAGGCGCGCAGCGACACATCGCAGTAGATCGGCAAGGGCGAGGCGAGGCCGAAGGGGCAGACGCCGCCGACCGGATGGCCGGTGATCTCGGTCACCTGTTCGGCATCGAGCATGCGCGGTTTGCCCCCGAAGGCGTCGCGCGATTTGCGGTTGTCGATGCGCGCGTCGCCGCGGGCGACCACCAGCAGCACCCGCTCGCCGACCCGCATGCAGATCGTCTTGGCGATCTGTCCCGGCTCGACGCCATGCGCTTTGGCCGCGAGCGCCACGGTTGCCGAGCTTGTCGGTGTTTCGATCACCGCGATGTCGGGGGCATGCTCGGCGAAGAAGGCTTTGACGGACTGGAGGCTCATGCGTTTCCGGGCGGGAATGGATCGGAGGCGGAGACTTCGACCGTTGCCGGACCGGTGTCAAGTCGGGCCAGAGTCAAGGCAAGCGCGTGGCGCTGACCTCGAACAGCGATGCCTCGGCAGCGCCTTGTGAAGAATGCCCGCCGATCATCCTGGTTATCTCGGTCGCCGCTTCGCGCACCAGCGGACCGATCTCGGCCAGACGCTCCGGCGTCACCCGAACGGTGGGCCCGGACACCGAAACGCCGCCGATCGGCTCGCCGAACTCGTTGAAGATGGCGGCGGCCACGCAGCGCATTCCCGGGTGCCGCTCCTCGTCGTCGACCGACCAGCCGCGATGCTTGATCGCGACAAGGTCGCGGGCCAGCGCCGAGATGTCGGAAAGCGTCTTGTCGGTGAAGCGCTCAAGCCCGGCGCGACGCAGGATGGCGGCGACACGCTCGGGATCGAGATGCGCCAGCACCGCCTTGCCGATGCCGGAGGCATGGAAGGAGCTGCGCGTGCCCGGCCGGAAGAAGGCGCGGATCGCCTGGTGCGTCTCGACCTGGCTGACGAAGACGACGCAATCGTCCTCGGCGACGCCGAGATTGGAGGTCTCGCCGGTCTTTTCCATCAGTTCCTGCATGACGATGCGGGCGCGATCGACCAGTTTGCGGCGGCGCAGGAACGCGGCGCCCATGCGGTAGGTCTCGACGCCGATCGACCACAGCTGGTCGGTGCCGTCGAACTCGACCATGCCGTGGTTCTCCAGCGTCGTCAGCATGCGGTAGGCGGTGGAGGCGGCAAGGCCGCTTTGCGCCGATATCTCGCTCAGCGACAGGCCGCTGCCTTCGGCGACGATGGCAAGGATGCGCAAGGCGCGGTCGAGCGACTGCACGGAGGCGGCTTCGGACGGGCCGTTGAAGGAGCGCGGACGGCCGCGCTGCCGTTTTTCGCTGGTTTCCATGGTGGCATTCTCGCCGATTTCGCCGACTTGGCAATGAAAAAGTTTTTCACCGCTCCGTGAGGCTGAATTCTTGGAAAACGGAAAGCGTAGTGAAATCATATCG
>NZ_RZOF01000553.1:0-2283 GCF_003998955.1 Mesorhizobium sp. M4B.F.Ca.ET.017.02.2.1
AGCGGCTCGCGCGCCCGCGAATAGGGAAGGGAGAGGGCCGGCGACTGCTCCGGGCGCAGGAACAGCGTGCGGTTGGTGGTGGCGTCGAGGAAGGCGCGGTCGTGGCTGGCAATCACCACCGGCACCTCGCGCGGCAGCGCGTTCAGCCAGTTTTCCAGCTGGCCGATTTTCGCCAGGTCGAGATGGTTCGTCGGCTCGTCGAGCAGGAGCACGTTCGGATCGGTGACCCAGACGCGGGCGATCAGCGCCAGCCGCTGCCAGCCGCCGCTCAAAGCGCGCATCGCCCTTTCGCGCATGGGCTCCGGCACGTCGAGGGAGTCGAGAACTACATCGACCCGCCACAGCTCACTATCGGCCCGGTCGGGCGGCAAGGCATCGGCCACCACCTGATGGAAGGTCCGATCGAGAAGCGCGTCGGGGACTGATTGCTCGACATGGCCGACGCGCAGGCCGCGCGACCGGGTGATGTCGCCGCTGGTGGCTTCCAACTCGCCGGTCAGGCATTTGAGCAGGGTGGATTTGCCGCGGCCGTTAGCGGCGACGATGCCGAGCCGGTCGCCGGCGGCGATGGTGAGGTCGAGATTGGAAAACAGCGGCGCACTCATGGTGACGCCGAGGGATTTGAGGCTGATCAGGGCCATAACGATTTCTCTGGTCTTGCCGGGAACCGGCTGATGCACTTTGACGGTCCGCTGGCTGATCAACGGATCAGCTTAGCGGCACCACGAAGGGCAGACCAAAAATCGAAACGGGAAAACCCGGACCGTCCGGTCAGCCCTGCAAGCAAGCTCGCAGGGCGCAAATCGGGCCACGCTGACGATGGTGATCGATAAACACGCAGCCCTCCTTTCAAGACGTTCGAGTTGACGATTGGGTACACCGGGGGAGGGCCAATGGCAATGGGTCGGCAGACTTCGGGTCAGACGGACCTCAAATGGCCACCGCTCACTCCGTACTCCTTATTCAAGTCGAGTAAGAAGTGGCCGAACACCGCGCTTTTGCCGCGATCGACGACGATGACCAGAAGGGTGTTGAAGCGGCCGGTACCGATCAGAACCTGATCGAACCGACTTAGCGCGTCCCGATAGACATAGTGGACGTCGTTCAAATAGGGCAGGCCGATTTCATCCAAATCCAACGCGTCGGCATATTGCCATATGTCCACGACTGCCTCCGCGGTGGCGGTTACGTCCTGCATAGGCTCGACGAAACAGACTTTGAATTCGTCTTCCTGAAGTCTGCGAACAACGACCATCGAGGTGAGAGTTTGACGCCGATGGGAGCCCGGTTAAGGATATAGACTTTACGGATCGTGGAAGGTCAGATGTGCGTACCAACACACACGACCATTCGTCGGTGTTGACTTCGATGGGCTGGATCTGAAATGAACGAGGAAATAAATCAAAACGAATATACATCAATATTCGAAAGCATCCGTAGAAGTTCGACAGGTGATATTCGATTTAGATACACATGGATCACGCTTATATTAGATTCACCTTCGTTTGCGGAAGATATTCTTGCAAAAATTAATAATAACTCAGTGATATCTAAGGACGAGTTTCTTCTTTTAGAAGAATATGTCCTGCAAATAATTAGTCTATGCGCGATAGCAGACGATGGCTCCGTCTTGGTGGATTTCGATGTGGAATAGACAGATCAGCTTAACGAATGTGCTCGCTGACGGTCTTCCCGAAATCGGTGATATTGGTACCTTATAGGCTACATCGATCACCGATGCTCTATAGAGATGGCTCCGTTTTTCGACGGGCCGTTACTTCCCCGGTCGCCCCGTCTTGCCCGGCCGGCGCTTCTCGCGGCGGGCATCGCCTGGGTCTTCGTAGGAGCCGATGCCGGCGCGCTGGCGAACGATTGGTTTAGGGGAATCGTCGCGTTCCTTCGCGCCCCCCTCTGTCCTGCCGGACATCTCCCCCACATGGGGGGAGATTGGCTTTGGTTTTGCCGGCACTTTTCCTTCGACCGGCTTTTCGGTCCGCCGCACTGTCATCTCGTCGAGCGAGTTCTTCTTGAACAGAGGTTTGGTGGGCTCGCCGGGGATGCCGAAGTCGGAGCCGTGCGCCTCCTGCGCCGACTGCTTCTTGAACAGCGAGCGCGACACGGCACCCGCGGGCGTCGGCATGTCGGTGCCGGGGCCCATGTCGTCGATCGACGGTTTGGCGAACAGTGGCTTCTTCACCGGCACGGCGCCGTCGGCGCCCATTTCGTCGAGTTGCGGCTTGCGGAAGAGGGTGGGCCGGGCAGCCTTGGCAGCCGCTTCCGCGG
>NZ_RZOF01000554.1:0-2271 GCF_003998955.1 Mesorhizobium sp. M4B.F.Ca.ET.017.02.2.1
GTAGAGGATGGTCCAGAGGCCGGTGCCGACGAAGGCCGCCGCCACCAGCGCCTTCCAGTCGCGCAGGCGGGCAATCGCCGCGGTGGCGGCAAGCACGATCGCCAGATAGACGAACAGTGCCCAGGGATTGGGCGCCTGCGAGGAGACGAGCGCCGGCGTCGCCATGGCGCCGATCAGGCCGATGCCGGCCAGCGCCAGGCCATGAACCAGGCTCGCCGCGATCGTCGCCACGCCGATGACGCCGAGCAGCGCGAAGGCGAGCGCCGGACCAATGAAGCCGTAAATGCCATAAGCGGCATAGACGGTGCCGAACAGGATGAAGGCGCCGGCCGCCGTCAGGATCGCCGGGATATAGGCGCCGGCGGCGCCCTGCACCGGCACCTTGAAGCCGGTGCGGCGGATGAATTCGCCGCCGCCGACCAGCACCAGGCCAAGGATGCCGGCCATGGTGAGGCGCACGCCGGGGCCGAAAATGCCGGCTTCGATGGTGTAGCGGATCAGGAACAGGCCGCCCAGCGCCAGCGCGATGCCGCCGACCCAGACCGCCCAGCGAGTGCCGAGCGCGGTCTCGACGTCGGTCTGCCGCGCGGCCTTCGCCGGTTGCGCGGCCTCGGCGGGGCCGGCCGCAGGCTCCGCCGCTGGCGGCGGCGCTTCGTCCTTGGCCCACGGTCCGGACACGACCTCGCCCGCAGCAGCGGCGGCCTGCGCCGCCGGCGCTTCGGCGCCCGCATCATCGGCTACAGGAGGAGACGCTACTTCGGCCGTGATCGCCTCGGCCGGCTTGGCGTCGGCTTGCGGCTGTTCGGCCGGCCTGGCGGCCGGTAGCACCGCGCCCGAAAGCACGAGGCTGCGCAGCGCGCCAAGTTCGCGCTCGATCAGGCCGATGCGGCTCTGCTGGCGCGAGATGATGACGAACAGGGCGATGATGGCGGCAAGGCCGATCAGGCTTTCAAACATGGCGGTTCCCCCAAACCAGGCCGGTTGTCATTGACAATTGCGGCGGCCAGACGGCCGGTTCCTCCAGGCAAGCGCGCCGCCGGATCGGCGACAGCAAAGATCGAGCATGTTTCGCAGCCGAATGCCAGCAGCTTGCAGCCTTTATCCAATGCCGAGGTGTCAAGGCGGCCAGGAATAGTCCTGCTGAGCGAGGTTGCGTGGCACGTGCTGCAAGTAGTCATGCTAGTGTCGGCCGGATTTGATGAGGATGACCAATGCCGCAACGCAGCGCGGGCCTGCTGATCTACAGGCGCACCGGCGGGGTTTTCGAATTTCTGCTTGTCCATCCCGGCGGACCATTCTGGGCAAGAAAGGATGAAGGGGCGTGGTCGATCCCGAAGGGACTTGTCGACGAGAGCGAGGATGAACTCGCAGCCGCACGACGTGAGGCCGAGGAGGAACTGGGCGTCGCGATCGACGGAGACTTCGAGCCGGTCGGCAGTTATCGGCAGCCGGGGGGCAAGATCGTGACGGCATGGAGTGTCGAATCGGACGTCGATGCGGACGCCGTCAGAAGCAACACGTTCACCATGGAGTGGCCACCGAGGTCGGGTTCCGTGAAAGAATTCCCCGAAGTGGACAAAGCCGGCTGGTTTTCCTTGCCGGAGGCCGGGCTCAAAATCCTGAAAGGCCAGCGCCCCATTCTCGGCGATTTCCTGGAGAGGCAAAACGCCGGCTAGGCGCAAGCGCTACTCTCCGGCGATCGCCTTGCCGGCTGCGTGATGCCTGCGCAGCGCAGCGAGGAAACCGGTGCGGGCGTCGGGCGGTTCCAGGCCGCGCGGCTCGTAGACATGGCGGCTGAAGAAGAAGCCGGTCAGCCGGAACGCGTCCTCGAGCGCCGCCTGATCGGCACTGGGGCCCGTGCGCTGCAGGAAGGCCGGCAGCGCCAGCATCTTGTCGTGCCACGGCGCGCCCGCCGCGCGGGAGACGGCGCGGCCGGATTTCGGCGAGACATAGGCGAGGTCCTGCCTGGAGCCGGTCGCCGCGCACTGGCTGAGGTCGAGGCCGAAGCCGAGCTCGTCGAGGATCAGCAATTCGAAGCGCGCCACCAGCTCGCCCGCCGCGTCGGCGTCGTCGAGATGGGCGATCATGACCGCAAGCGTCTCGTAAAGCGCGCCATGGGCGTCGCGCTCGGGCAGCAGGCGCAGATGCGCGGCCATGGTCTGCAGGCCGTAGACGGCGACGGCGCTGTCCATCAGCCGGGCGGCATTCATCTCGATCGCCTCGGCCTGGAAGGTGCCGAGATGCTCGTCGAGGCGGGCCCGCCACCGGAGG
>NZ_RZOF01000555.1:0-2251 GCF_003998955.1 Mesorhizobium sp. M4B.F.Ca.ET.017.02.2.1
GCCTTGATGAGGGTGGCTGTCCGGAATCTTCCGCAAGCGCTGACATTGGGCGCGCATCTGAGCGGCAAGACAAGGCGAGTTCCCGGATTTGGCTGACTGGCCAGTTTTTCGGACGGCCGGAGCTTCCTGTCGCCCCGCCGCATTTTAACCCTAATCCGCCTCTAGCCGGCTGAAGACGTTGCGGTTCCGGTCTTCACGTTTTCTTGACACAGGCCGGAAAAACGGGCAGCAAGGCAAGTGAGGGAGAGCATTTTTACCATAGCGGAGACTGTGGAGGGCTCTTTTTTCGTGTCGACCGCAGTGCAATCGGCGGTCGCTGGAGGGATTGGTTAACCATCTTTGTCCATCTTTTGAATCAATCGGCAACAGACGCGTGAAGGTGCAGGGGGCACCAGGCGAACTGTGATCGTGACGGGTGCCAGGTCCGCGAACCGGCATGCCGATTGAGAGTGGTTGTATGGCGTCTTTGCGTTTGAAAAGCCGGGGTAATGCTCCTGAAGAGGGAGTAACTTCGAAGAAATCTGGTGGCCTTTGGGTTGCGGTGCCTGCTGTCGGCGCCGCGCTCGCTCTATGGTCCGTGGCGACCTTGGCTGGCCTCTATTCGGTGGGCACCTCGCTCACCGCCGCCTCCAACCGATTGCCGCCGAGCCTGCTGGCGCCGGGCAGCATCGCGCTCGCCGATCCGCGCCGCGCGACTGCCAGTTCCTGGATGCTGCAGCTTCCGGTTGGCGCCCCGCATCGGCAGGCGCTGCTCGGGCGCTGCGATGCGGGCTGCGTGCGCCAGGCCTCGAGCTTCGCCGCTGCCGGCAATGCCGGCAAGATGGCCCGCCTCGCATCCGCCCACCCCGATAGCATCACGCCGAAGATGGCCGCGCCGGAAACCGTGGCGCACGCAGCCTCGACCGACCGCTTCGACAGCGTCGTCGCCAGGGCAAAGCTGTCGCCGCAAAAGCTGGCGGAGGCCTTCGCCCGCGCGCAGGACAAGCCGGCCCTGCTGGCCAGCCTGCCGGCCGATGCCCGCTTCGCCGAACCGGTTCGCCTGCCCGACCAGCAGGGCCCGGCATCGGTGCGCTTCGGGCCGCAGGTGGCGGAAATCGAACGCTCGTCGCGACTGGCCCTGGCGCTCGCCAATGCAATGCCGGAGGTCGACATGCTGGCGCCGCCGCCATCGGTGGCTATGGCCGGGCCTGACGCTGGGCAGGAGCCGGCCGAAGTTCAGCTCGCCTCGCTGCCGCCGCAAGACGAGATGCCGGACGCAGTTCCGCTTCCAACCGGCCGGCCGCAGGCCGAGATCGATCAGCCGGCCCCCAAGGCCTTGGCTCCCAAGGGCCAGGCCAGCAGGACTGATGCGCCAGGGACCGAGACGCCACAGGCGGCAAGGACCGGCAAGGCCCAGTCGGCCAAGGCCGCCGATGTGCCGCCGTCCGGGAAGGCGTCGATCCTGTCGCCGCGCAGCTCGGAGCAGGCGGCCGTGCCGACCCTGCCGGGCGTGCAGGCCAGCCAGGGCAAGCCGGCCAAGCCGGGCAAGCGGTCGAAGGCCCAGGACGCGGAGATGCTCGCCTACGCCAAGCCCGACATGCCGGAGCGCGGCGCGGGCGGCGTGTTCGGCAACCTGTTCAGCAACAGGCCAAGCGTGGGCAACGGCGTCGCCGTCTATGACATCTCGACAGCGACGGTCTACATGCCCGATGGTTCCAAGCTGGAGGCGCATTCGGGGAAGGGCGCCATGGCCGACCAGCCGCGCTTCGCCAACCGCAAGAATTCCGGCCCGACGCCGCCCGACACCTACAATCTGTCGATGCGTGAATCGCGCTTCCACGGCGTCGAGGCGATCCGGCTGACGCCGACCAGCGGCAGGAACAAATATAACCGCAACGGTCTGCTCGCCCATACCTATCTGCTGCGCGGCTCCCCAGCCCAATCCAGCGGCTGCGTGGCCTTCAAGGATTATGGCCGCTTCCTCTCTGCCTTCAAGAAGGGGAAGATCAGGCGCCTGGTCGTTGTGCCGCGCCTGAACGGGTCGCCCACCCAGGTCGCCCAGGAAGGCCGCCAGGGCTGACCCCGCCCGCCACTATGCCGGCAGCAGCTAGTTGCCGGTAGGCTGCCTTTGATCTCTTAACGGTTTGCGGTCTTTACCGCCGTTGACGCGCGGCGCGGTCGACGCACGCGCTTGATGTCTTCGCCACGTCTCTTGCAACAGCGGCAGTGACCGGTTCCATCGAATTGCGGATGAGGAAAGGGAGAACTCCCT
>NZ_RZOF01000556.1:0-2235 GCF_003998955.1 Mesorhizobium sp. M4B.F.Ca.ET.017.02.2.1
GCGATCGCCTTATATGGCGATTTTAGCGGAGCTTGAGCCCCCATGGCAGTTTCGAAGGCAGACGCAGGCGACGTGCTTTCCGCCGAGGCCGACGACCATTTCCACGACGAGTGCGGCGTGTTCGGCATTTTCGGCCGGCAGGATGCGGCGGCGATCGTCACACTCGGCTTGCACGCGCTGCAGCATCGCGGCCAGGAAGCCGCCGGCATCGTCTCTTATGACGGCAGTCAGTTCCATGTCGAGCGCCATGTCGGCCTGATCGGCGACACCTTCACCAAGCAGCGCGTCATCGACAGCCTGCAGGGCAATCGCGCCATCGGCCACACCCGCTACGCCACCACCGGCGGCGCCGGCCTGCGCAACATCCAGCCCTTCTTCGCCGAGCTCGCCGAGGGCGGCCTCGCCGTCGCCCACAACGGCAACCTCACCAATGCGCTGACCGTGCAGCGCGCGCTGCAGAAGCAGGGCTCGATCTTTTCCTCGACCTCCGACACCGAGACGCTGCTGCACCTGGTCGCCACCAGCAAGGAGCGTGACCTGAATTCGCGCTTCATCGACGCGGTGCGCCAGGTCGAAGGCGCCTTCTCGCTTGTCGCCATGACGGCCAAGAAAATGATCGGCTGCCGCGACCCGCTGGGCATCCGCCCGCTCGTGCTGGGCGACCTCGATGGCGCCTGGATCCTCGCCTCCGAGACCTGCGCGCTCGACATCATCGGCGCCCGCTTCGTGCGCGACCTGAAGCCCGGCGAGATGGTCGTCATCACCTCCAAGGGCATCGAGAGCCTGTTCCCGTTCGAACCGCAGAAGACCCGCTTCTGCATCTTCGAATATGTCTACTTCGCGCGGCCGGATTCCTCGGTCGAAGGCCGCAACGTCTATGAGGTGCGCAAGCGCATCGGCGCCGAACTGGCGCAGGAAAACCCGGTCGAGGCCGACATCGTGGTGCCCGTGCCGGATTCCGGCACGCCGGCCGCGATCGGTTTCTCCCAGGCCGCCGGCATCCCCTTCGAGCTTGGCATCATCCGCAACCACTATGTCGGCCGCACCTTCATCCAGCCCGGCGATTCGATCCGCCACATGGGCGTCAAGCTCAAGCACAACGCCAACCGCCGCATGATCGAGGGCAAGCGCGTGGTTCTGGTCGACGATTCCATCGTGCGCGGCACCACCAGCCAGAAGATCGTGCAGATGGTGCGCGACGCCGGCGCCAAGGAAGTGCATATGCGCATCGCCTCGCCGCCGACCAGCGCGTCGTGCTTCTATGGCGTCGACACGCCGGAGAAGTCGAAGCTGCTCGCCTCGCGCATGTCGGTCGAGGAGATGGCGGAGTTCATCCGTGTCGATTCGCTCGGCTTCCTGTCGATCGACGGGCTTTACCGCGCCGTCGGCGAGGCCGGGCGCGACAACGACCAGCCGCAGTTCTGCGACGCCTGCTTCACCGGCCAGTACCCGACCCGCCTGCTCGACTTCGAAGGCCACGACAATGTGCGCACGCTGTCGCTGCTGGCGACAAGCGGGGCGTAGGCCGGACCACCTCACGGAAGCTCTCGCATGACCCTCGACCTCTCCGGCCGCCTGGCGGTCGTCACCGGCGCTTCGCGCGGCATCGGCTATTTCATGGCCAAGGAACTGGCTGCCGCCGGCGCGCATGTGATCGCGGTGGCACGCACCGTCGGCGGGCTCGAGGAGCTCGACGATGCGATCAAGGCCGAGCACGCCAGGACCGGCAAGGGCGAGGCCACGCTGGTGCCGCTCGACCTTGCCGACATGGCCGGCATCGACCGGCTGGGCGGCGCCATTCACGAGCGCTGGGGCAAGCTCGACATCCTCGTGGCGAACGCCGCCGTGCTCGGCGTCATCACGCCGATCGGCCATGTCGAGGCCAAGACGTTCGAGAAGGTGATGACCATCAACGTCACCTCGACCTGGCGGCTGATCCGTTCGGTCGACCCGCTGCTGCGCCTGTCCGACGCCGGCCGCGCCATCATCATGTCCTCCAACGCGGCGCACTCGGCACGCGCCTTCTGGGCGCCCTACGCTGCCTCCAAGGCGGCGGTCGAGACGATGATGCGCTCCTGGGCGCATGAGACGCAGAGCCTGCCGCTCAGGGTCAACGCGGCCGATCCCGGCGCCACCCGCACCGCCATGCGCGCGCAGGTCGCGCCGGGCGAGGATCCGGAGACCTTGCCGCATCCGTCCGAGATCGCCAGGCGGATCGTGCCGCTGGCCAGCCCG
>NZ_RZOF01000557.1:0-2219 GCF_003998955.1 Mesorhizobium sp. M4B.F.Ca.ET.017.02.2.1
CTGATCGCCGTTCCCGAGATGGACATCGCCGAGTTTCGGCCGGGTAAGGAGGTCAAGGCCGGCTTCTGGTCCGACGATGCGCTGACGCTGGCCGGCAAGGTGCGTGAGGTTTCCGGCAGCGCCGATCCGCAGTCGCGCACCTTCGCTGTCCGCGTCTCGCTGCCCAACGATCCGCGCGTGCTGCTCGGCATGACCGCCAACATCGAAGCCTCGGTGGCGAGCCGGAAGCAGATGGTGTCGATCCCGCTCAGCGCGCTCGCCGAGAAGGACGGCCGGAAGATTGTCTGGACCGTCGACCGCACCAGCGAGACGGTTCATCCGCGCCCGGTCAAGGTCGGCGACTTCACGGTCGACGGCGTCAATGTCGCCGACGGGTTGAAGCAGGGCGACGTCGTGGTTGCCGCCGGCACGCAGTTCATGACCGAGAACCTCAAGGTCAAGCTCTCCGGCGACGCGGCGCAGCAGTCGGCGTCGGCCGAAGGCAAAGCCGACATCACCAGCAGCCTGCGCTGAAGCCGGGCGAATGAAAATGCCGCTCGCTGGAGCGAGCGGACCATGGTTTCCGGGCGGCGAGCGCCCGGCTGTCGAGACGTCAGGTTGATGTAACCCCCACATCGATCCTCGCGTCCCACCGCGACGAGTGTCTCTCCGCCTCGGAAAGCCTCGCCGCCCGGAAGCCAGCATCGGAAATATCGTGAGCACGCGCAGATGCGTGCCTTGCCGATCAATCGGAATGGACTGACGCCGATGACCACCGACAGCACTGAGAAGCGGCCCTTCAATCTTTCGCGCTGGGCGATCGGCCACCCCAGCATCGCGCGCTTCCTGTTCGGCCTGATCATCCTTGCCGGCGCGCTCGGCCTGATGCGCATGGGCCAGAAGGAAGATCCTGACTTCACCTTCCGCGTCATGGTCGTCCAGGCCGTCTGGCCGGGCGCCTCGATCCAGGAGATGGAGGACCAGGTCGTCAACAAGATCGAGCGCAAGCTGCAGGAAACGCCGCATCTCGATTTCGTGCGCTCCTATACGCGAGCCGGCAGCGCCATCATCACCCTGCAGGTGAAAGGCGACACCAATGCCGAGCAGGTGAAGGACGCGTTCTACCAGGTGCGCAAGAAGGTCGGCGACATCGCCAGCGACCTGCCGCAGGGGCTGCTCGGTCCGTATTTCAACGACGAGTTCGGCGACACCTTCATCACGCTGCATTCGATCAGCGGCAACGGCTACAGCTATCCGGAGCTGAAGAAGTTCGCCATCCAGGCGCGCGATATGCTGTTGACGACGCCGGGCGTCGAGAAGGCCGTCATCATCGGCGACCAGCCGGAGAAGATCTATATCGACGTCTCTTCGAAGGCGCTGGCCGAGCGCGGACTGACGCTGACCGACCTGCAGAACGCGATCAAGGGCCAGAACAATGTCGACCCGGCGGGCTCGGTCGACACCGGACAGCGCTCGGTGCGCATCTCGGTCGAGGGCGACGTCACCAGGGCCGCCGACATCAGGGAACTGCGCCTGCGCGCCGGCGGCCAGGTGACGCGGCTCGGCGACATCGCCACAGTCTCTTCGGGGCTGGAGGATCCGTTCCAGCGCAAGTACCGCTTCAACGGCCATGAGAGCGTCCAGCTCGGCGTCGTCATGGCCAAGGGCTTCAACGTCACCGACGTCGGCAAGGATGTCGAAGCGACCTACCAGCGCTTCGAGGAAGGCCTGCCCTACGGCGTCGCCGTCGACCAGATCTCCGACCAGCCGGAGGTCGTCCGCGATGCCGTCAAGGAGTTCATGGAGGCGCTCGGCGAGGCGCTGCTGATCGTGCTGGCCGTCTCGCTGCTGTCGATCGGCTGGCGTTCCGGCCTGGTCATCGCCATCGCCATTCCGCTGGTGCTCGCCGCCACCTTCGCCATCATGTACGAGCTCGGCATCGACCTGCAGCGCATTTCGCTCGGCGCGCTGATCATCGCGCTCGGCCTGCTCGTCGACGATGCGATGATCGTCGTCGAGATGATGGAACGCAAGCTGGAGGAGGGGCTGGTCAAGATCGAGGCGGCGAGCTTCGCCTATTCCTCGACCGCCTTCCCGATGCTGACCGGGACGCTGATCACCACCGCGGGCTTCATCCCCGTCGGCTTCGCCGCCTCGACCGCCGGCGAATATGTGCGCACCCTGTTCTACGTCGTCGGCATCGCGCTGGTCGTGTCCTGGTTCGTGGCGGTCTATTTCAC
>NZ_RZOF01000558.1:0-2213 GCF_003998955.1 Mesorhizobium sp. M4B.F.Ca.ET.017.02.2.1
CGAGATGCTCGATCGCGCCGGCGATCTGCGCGAGACACTGGTCAAGTTCGGCAAGGTGCTGTCGCTCAAGATCACCTCGGCCAAGGTCATCCAGGCGCAGCGCACGGTGATCGGCGCGGCGGACAGGATACCCGACATGGGCGCCCGGTTTTACGAGCGCGGCCCGAAACGCGGCCATGACAAGGTCATGGCCTTCCTCAATGCCGCCATCGAGCGCGGCCTGCTCAAGATCGACGATGTCGATCTTGCCGCCTATCAGTTCACCGAACTCTGCCTGGCCGGTATTTTCCGGCAGTGCATATTCTCCTACCGCACCAAGGCCCCCAGCCAGGAGGAGATCGACCATGTCGTCAGGTCGGGCGTCGGCATGTTCCTGAAGGCCTACGGGACCGAGAAGCTCGCGGCCGAGGAGCAGGCGGCACAGTCGGTGTGAAAACCTGAAGCGCGCGGAGCGGTTGCGAAGGTTCGCGGCGTGCCTTGACGACGCGACGCAGACAGCGTCGTAACCGGCCTCGGTGTCCGCCGGGCACGTCCGTGCTCCAGCCTAAATCGACTGTCGATCGGAGCTCTCCGGAAGAGCTTGTTAACCATCGGTTCCTATGTCTCGGGACACGTTTGTTCGACGAATCTCGAGTGTGACATCCATGCGTTTTACCCGTGCCAATCCTTCCGGCGCTTCCCCCTACGGCGACAGCGATGGCAGTCATCCGGAAGATGCCCGGCACCATGGCGCGGCCGCGCCGCCGCAACGGCAAACCGGGCAGGTCGTCACGCTGCGAGCCGCCGATGAAGGCGATTCGGACGCTGCCGCCTCGGTTGATTCGACTGAAGGCGGCGAGTTCGGCCGCCCGACCTGGCAGCAATATTTCTTCCTCGCGCCCAATGTGCGTTTCACCCGCACGCCGGAGTCCGACAAGCGGCCCACGGCGCAGCCGGATGATGAACCACCGGCCAAGGCGGCGCCTTCCCGCGGCGATTCCGTCCGCCCCGCGCCGTCGGCCCCCCGGCCGGTCGCGCCGGCCCGGGAAATCCTTGCTGCGCCCTCTACTGCTTCGATCAAGCCGCCGCAGGCCATCGTCAAGCCGCCACAGGCCATCGCCGCTCCGCCGCGGGCGGTCGCTGCTCCGGCGCAAAAGGCGCAGCCGCCGAAATTCCGCTGGTCCTATCTTTCCGATGATGCGTTTTTCGAATTCAGCATGCCCTTGCTCGCCGAGCGCCTGGCACGGGCTCGCCTGAACGAATCGTCGCCACCTCCCACCTCCGCGCCGGTGCATCCTCCGGCGCGACCGATCCGGTCCGGATCCGCCGCCCCGGTCGAGGCAATTTCGTCCTACCGCATCATCGAATGGCGTTCGAACGGGCCGGCCGCAAGCCCTGCACAGGCCGGCACGCCTGCCGCACGGCCTGCTTCGGTGGAGATTGAACCTCGCGCGCCCGCGGCGGAGCCTGCCGCGCCAATTTCCGTTCCAAAAAGCGCCCGGACCGCGAAGCGCGCGCCGTCTCTGCCCGTCGCCGGCAAGGTGGTGCCGTCGGCCGCCCCGTCCGGCTACGAGCTGCCGTCCGAGGACCTGCTGCAAATGCCGCCGGAGGGCCAGGGCTTCTACATGTCGCAGGAGCGGATGGAACAGAACGCCGACCTGCTCGAAAGCGTGTTGGAGGATTTCGGCGTCAAGGGCGAGATCATCCATGTCCGGCCTGGTCCGGTCGTCACGCTCTACGAGTTCGAGCCGGCGCCTGGCGTGAAATCCAGCCGCGTCATCGGCCTGGCCGACGACATCGCCCGCTCCATGTCGGCGATCTCGGCGCGCGTCGCCGTCGTGCCCGGCCGCAACGTCATCGGCATCGAACTGCCCAACGAGACGCGCGAGACGGTCTATTTCCGCGAGCTGATCGCATCGGCCGGCTTCCGCAACACGTCCTGCAAGCTGGCGCTGGGCCTCGGCAAGACGATCGGCGGCGAGCCGGTCATCGCCGACCTGGCCAAGATGCCCCATCTGCTGGTCGCTGGCACCACCGGCTCCGGCAAATCGGTCGCCATCAACACCATGATCCTGTCGCTGCTCTACCGGATGAAGCCGGAGGAATGCCGCCTCATCATGGTCGACCCAAAAATGCTGGAACTGTCCGTCTATGACGGCATCCCGCATCTGCTCACGCCCGTCGTCACCGATTCCAAGAAGGCCGTCACGGCGCTGAAATGGGCAGTGCGCGAG
>NZ_RZOF01000559.1:0-2177 GCF_003998955.1 Mesorhizobium sp. M4B.F.Ca.ET.017.02.2.1
CAGAAGCCGGTATCTTCGCGTGGTTTCCTGTCTTCTCCCCACGTCCAGCCGAAGCCTTGCGCGACGAGGTAGGCCTGCTGCAGGGCGATTTCGAGCGCCGCGCCGAAACAGGCTATGGCAAGCGAAGCGACAAAAAGGACAAAGCCCCAGAACCCGAATACCGGGATCAGCAGCAGTGGCAGTTGATGATAATCGTCTATCCGGGTTACGCCGTGCGCGCCTAAGACCAGCGCGGCCACGATCAGCACACTGACCGAGATGGTGCCACCAAAGCTCATGCCGAGGCCCGCAATTGCGCGATTGGTGCCGAGATAGGTCTTGTCCCAGTGGTCCTCGACGGCGCCCGAGGAATAGAACATGAAGAGGTAGGGGGATATCGACGCGCCCAGAATGCTGACTGCCATGAACCAGTAGCTTGCCGCATCATGATCCGGCAAGCTCGGCACGGCGCCAGCCGCAACCTGTTTCCAATCCGGCTTCAGCATCACCGCCGCGACCACGAAGCAGAGCGTGACAAGACCGAGGACCGCCACGCCCTTCTCGATGAACCCGAAGGTGCCTTTCCATAAGAACAGCCACGCCAGGAATGCCACGGGTATTGCCCACCATTGAAAGCCGATCCCTGTCGCAAGGTCAGCGGCGATGGCAACGCCGCCGATCTCTGCCGACATCACCATGAAATTGACCAGCAAGGTGGCCAGCAACGGCCATAGGAAGGTGTTGAAGCCGAACCTCTCGCGGATTCCGTCGGCGATCGTGTGGCCGCTGACGGCCGCGAACCGGCCCGCCATCTCGACCAGGAAGATGATGCAGATGGTGCCGAGGAGGATTGCCCAGATCAGCCGCAAGCCGAAAGTGGCGCCGGCTTGCGCGGCTGTCGCCATTGATCCGACTTCAAGAAAGCCGCCAACGCTGGTGACGATACCAAGCGAGATTTCGAGCAGCTTCTTCATGATTTCGGCGCGAAATATTTGGCATAGGCGGCGGCCAGGTTCGCCGCGGCCGCCCGAAGTTCCTGCCGCGCCTGACTCACTTGCCGCAGGTTGCCAGCCTCTACCCCCGCTTGAGCGTCCTTGGCCGCAGCCGACAGCTGACCGACCGCCGTTACGACCTCGCGCCGCTTGGGGGATTCAGGAGGATTGTCAGATTGTATCTGACGACCGACCTCGACAAGCGCCGCGGCCGTCGATTGCAATGTGGCAGAGGCATAGTTTGAAGGAGCCGCGCCGGCGGCCCAGGCGTCCATGACCATCACCGCTGTCTGCGAAGCGGACGCCGCGATTTTTGATTCCTGCTCGACGGGTCCGGACGACGAACAGGCAGCCAAGGCGAGCATGGTCGACAACAGGCATGAACGGCAAACCCGATAGCAGTCGTCATCGACAATGCCTACAGTCAGCGGCATGGCAGCACATTATCCTCCGGCCAGCCCGAGTTTGGATGGTGTCTGCTTGAAGCATTCAGAGATGGGCAACGGGTGCATGGTGCGGCTCCATCTGCCTGGATCGGATCTGAAGCTGGCTATCAGGGACATCACGAATCCCGATCTAAGGATTTCGGCCTCCCGGGAAGGGTATGACATCGCTAGGCAGGGTGCATTTCGAAAGCCTATGTGGATTGGGACCGGCCTGCTCGCTTCTACCTCGGCCAAGGGGTCGCAACGTCACAACGCCTTGCGCCGACAAAGCAGCTTGATGTCTGAAAAGATGCACAAGTTCGGGGTGGAGTCCGTCCCCTCGACGAGAGGCCACGTCGTGAAGAAATACGAAGAACTGCATCATATGCCTTTCTACGCTGGCGTCGCCCCTCGTACCAAAGCCGGTGTGCTGCATCATCGCAATCGAGGTTGGAAATGCGGGACGATCTAATCGCATCCCAGGCTTGCGTTTGGCCTCTCCTGGTTCATCATGGAGTGTAAAGCTGCCGGGGCGCGAAGGTTCCGCCTCGTGTCATAAATTCAGCCGACAGGAACGACCTCAGTGAAGAGATAGGTCGACGCGGTTCCGCCCGGGCGCGGGCGGAAGGCGATTGATTTCTCTTCGCCCCCAGGACATTGACGCTCGGCTACTTCTTTAGCGATGTCTTTCCGATCCATCGCCAACATCACAATGGAATGGCTCGATGTGACCGTAGGACGGAAACCACATTTCCGTTCGAACGTTCAAGCGAGATGGACA
>NZ_RZOF01000055.1:0-24017 GCF_003998955.1 Mesorhizobium sp. M4B.F.Ca.ET.017.02.2.1
AGCGCATCGAGCAGGCGTTGCTGCTCGGGCGTCAGCAGCGGACCCTGCCTGTCGTCGTCGAGGCCGACGACGCCGATCGCCGTGCGGCCAGTCCGCAGCGGCAGGTAAAGGCGCTTGGCGCCGGGCAGCGTGTCGGCGCCGCGTCCGGCGGCGCGGTTGTGCTCCCAGGCCCAGCGGGCGGCCGCGATGTCGGCCTCGGCCAGCGTGTCGTCGGGCGGATAGCCAGCCTTGACGGTGATCGTTCCGTTCTCGGGCAGCAGCAGGACGACGCGCAGCTTCAGCATCAGCGCGATCTGGAAGGCGGTCGCCCACAACACGTCGTCCAGCGTGCCGGCGCCGGCGAGCTTCCTTGAAAACTGATAGAGGTCCTCCGTGGCGCGCGCCCGCGAGCGGGCGGCGATCGCCTGGCGCTGCACGCGCGCGGTCAGGTTGCTGGCGATGACGGCGACGACGAGGAAGATGGCAAGCGCGACAATGCTCTCGGGATCCCGGATCGTCAGCGTGTAGCGCGGTTCGAGGAAAAAGAAGTTGAACGCCAGGGCACTGACCAGGCAGGCGTAGAGTGCCGGCCAGAGCCCGCCGGTCACGGCCGACGCAAGCACCGCTACGAGAAAGACGATGGCGAGATTGCGGACGTCGAGAAACTGGTCGAGGACCGCGCCGAAGGCGAGCGAGCCGGCGACATAGGCCGTGGCAAACAGATAGGGCCAGATCTCGAAGGGCTTCTGCTCGGCTGCCGTGCCGACAGTCTTCGGCACCGCCTCGCTGGCCTGCTCCGTTCCCGAAATGACGTGGACGCTGATGTCGCCAGCATCGCGGATGAGATCGTAGGTGAGCGAGCCCTCGATCAATTCCCGCCAGCGCGAGCGGGTCGGCCTGCCGATGACGATATGGGTGAAGTTGTTCGCCTTGGCATGGCGAACAATGTCCTGCGCGATGTACTGGCCCGGAATGGTGGTGACCTCGGCGCCGAGCTGCTCGGCGAGGCGCAGGTTCGCCGCCAGCCGGTCCTTGTGGTCTTCGCTCATGCCGGCCGAGCGCGGCGTGTCGACATGCAGCGCCGTCCAGGGGGCGCGAAGCCGGTCGGCCAGCCGGCGCGCATAGCGGATGCGGGCAGCGCCGCCAGGGCGCGCATCGACGCAGACGAGCACCCTTTCGCCCGCCGCCCACGGCCCCGGGATGGCGTGCGACTGCATGTGGTTCAGCAATTGCTCGTCGACGCGCTGGGCGGTGCGGCGCAGCGCCAGCTCGCGCAGCGCCGTCAGATTGCCCGGCGAGAAATAGTTCTCGATGGCGCGCTGGGCGGTGTTGGGGAAATAGACCTTGCCTTCCTCCAGCCGCTTGATCAGGTCGTCCGGCGTGAGATCGATGATCTCGATGTCGTCGGCCTGGTCGATGACGGAATCGGGGACCGTCTCGCGGACCCTGACGCGGGTGATCTGCGCCACAACATCGTTCAGGCTTTCGACATGCTGGATGTTGAGCGTGGTGTAGACGTCGATGCCGTGCGTCAGGATCTCCTGGACGTCGAGATAGCGCTTGGGATGGCGGCTGCCGGGAGCGTTGGTGTGGGCGAGCTCGTCGACGAGCACCAGCGCCGGGCGGCGGGCAAGGATGGCGTCGATGTCCATCTCGTCGAGGACGCGGCCCTTGTAGTCGACCTGGCGGCGCGGGATCAACTCATAGCCTTCGACCAGCGCCTGGGTCTCCTTGCGGCCGTGCGTCTCGACGATGCCGATCACTACGTCCATGCCGTCGGCCAGCCGGGCGCGGCCGGCCATTAGCATCTCGTAGGTCTTGCCGACGCCGGGCGCGGCGCCGAGGAAAATCCGCAGGCGGCCGCGCTCCTCCCGTTCCGCCTGCTCGAGCAGCGCGTCGGGAGAGGGTCTGGTTTCGTTGCTTCTGTCGTCCGGCATCTGATCCTGGGTCTGGCTCCTAAACATGGATGGCGCCGGGTATGCTGTCGATCCCCGGCGCCGCCATTCACGGTTTCGTGGCGTCGTCCAGAGCGAGGTTGAGCGCCAGCACGTTGACGACCGGCTCGCCGAAGACGCCGAGCTCGCGGTCCTCGATATGGCTATCGACAAGCGCCTTGAGCTTGGCTTCGCTGATGTCCCTTGCCTTGGCGACGCGGGCAATCTGGAAATAGGCGGCTTCGGGGCTGATGTGCGGATCGAGGCCGCTGCCCGAGGTCGTCACCAGATCCATCGGCACCGGCTGGCCCGGATTTTCCGCCTTCAGCTTGTCGGCGTCGCCCTTGATGCGGTCAATCAGCTTGAGGTTGGTCGGACCGAGGTTGGAGCCGCCGGAGGCGGCGGCATTGTAGCCGTCGCCGGCGGCGGAGGGGCGGCCGTGGAAATAGCGGTCGCTGGCAAAGGCCTGGCCGATCAGTTCGGAGCCGATGACCTTGCCGTCCTTCTCGACCAGGCTGCCATTGGCCTGGCGCGGAAACAGCCCCTGGGCGATCCCGGTCATGCCGATCGGGTAGACCAGGCCGGTGAGGATGGTGAAGAAGACGATCATGACGATCGCGGGTCTGATTTGCTTGAGCATGGAGATGATCCTTATGCGAGGCCGAGCGCGGTGACGGCCATGTCGATCGCCTTGATGCCGAGGAAGGGGACGATGACGCCGCCAAGGCCGTAGACGAGGAGATTGCGGCTGAGCAGCGCGCCGGCGCCGACGGCGCGGTATTTGACGCCCCTCAACGACAGCGGGATCAGGGCGATGATGATCAGCGCGTTGAAGATGATGGCCGACAGGATGGCGCTCTGCGGCGTCGCCAGATGCATGATGTTGAGCGCCTGCAGCGGGCCGGCGGTCTGGCCCGGCGCGACGTAGAAGACCGCGAACATCGCCGGGATGATGGCGAAGTACTTGGCCACATCGTTGGCGATGGAGAAGGTGGTCAGCGAGCCGCGCGTCATCAACAGCGCCTTGCCGATCTCGACTATCTCGATCAGCTTGGTCGGGTCGGAATCCAGGTCCACCATGTTGCCCGCTTCACGCGCGGCCACCGTGCCGGTGTTCATGGCGACGCCGACATCGGCCTGGGCGAGCGCCGGCGCATCGTTGGTGCCGTCGCCGCACATGGCGACCAACTTGCCCTTGGCCTGCTCGTCGCGGATCAGCTTCAGCTTGTCCTCGGGCGTCGCCTGGGCGAGGAAGTCGTCGACGCCTGCCTCCGCGGCGATCGCCGCCGCCGTCATCGGGTTGTCGCCGGTGATCATCACGGTGCGGATGCCCATCTTGCGCAATTCGGCGAAACGCTCGCGGATGCCGCCCTTGACGATGTCCTTCAGGTGGACGATGCCGAGCAGGCGCCCGTCGCGCTCGACCGCCAGCGGCGTGCCGCCGGACTTGGCGACCTCGTCGGCGATCGCCTGCAGATCCCGGATCGTTTCGGTGCTCGGCCGCGTCGCGTTGGCGGCGACGGGCGACTGATTGACATGGGCGAGCACGGAATCGACGGCGCCCTTGCGCACCGACGAGCCGTCGATGTCGACGCCGCTCATACGGGTCTGCGCTGCGAACGGCACGAAGGTCGCGTGCAGCGTTGCCATGTCGCGGGCGCGGATGGCGTATTTCTCCTTGGCCAGCACGACGATCGAGCGGCCCTCCGGCGTCTCGTCGGCCAGCGAGGCGAGCTGCGCGGCGTCGGCCAGCTCCTGCTCGGTGACGCCCTTGACCGGACGGAACTCCGTCGCCTGGCGGTTGCCCAGCGTGATCGTGCCGGTCTTGTCGAGGAGCAGCGTGTCGACGTCGCCGGCGGCCTCGACGGCGCGGCCGGACATGGCCAGCACGTTGAAGCGCACCAGGCGGTCCATGCCGGCGATGCCGATGGCTGAGAGCAGCGCGCCGATCGTCGTCGGGATCAGCGTCACGAAGAGCGCGACCAGCACCGTCACCGGTATGTAGCCACCCGAATAGGAGGCGAAGCTCGGAATGGTGGCGGTGGCCAGCACGAAGATCAGCGTCATGCCGACGAGCAGGATGTTGAGTGCGATCTCGTTCGGCGTCTTCTGGCGTTCTGCGCCCTCGACCAGCGAGATCATGCGGTCGAGGAAGGTATGGCCGGAGGCTGCGGTGATGCGCACGCGGATCCAGTCCGACAGCACCTGCGTGCCGCCGGTGACGGCCGAGCGGTCGCCGCCGGATTCGCGGATGACCGGTGCGGATTCGCCGGTGATCGCCGCTTCGTTTACGGAGGCGACGCCTTCGATCACCTCGCCGTCGGAGGGGATGATGTCGCCGGCCTCGACCAGCACGATGTCGCCGACCTTGAGGCTGGTGCCGGGCACCAGCTTGAACTTGGCGCGGTCCTCGCCGGCGAGCAGCTTGGCCTGGGTCTCGGTGCGCGCCTTGCGTAGCGAGTCGGCCTGCGCCTTGCCGCGGCCTTCGGCGACGGCTTCGGCGAAGTTGGCGAACAGCACGGTGAACCACAGCCAGATGATGATCTGCAGTGTGAAGCCGCGATCGCCGCCGCCGGTGAGCAGGTCCCTGACGAACAGCACGGTGGTGAGCAGCGAGACGACGGCGACGACGAACATCGCCGGGTTCCTGACCAGCGTGCGCGGGTCGAGCTTCCGGAAGGCGCCGCCCATGGCGGGCCACAGGATGCGGGCATCGATGATGCTGGCGGATTTGGACTGGCTCATTTTGAGGCTCCAGTATCGATGGTGTTGGACGACGCCGAGCGGTCGGATGCCGAAAAGGGCGGCCCGTAGACCAGCAGCCAGATCACGATCATGACCACTGCCAGGCCGAGGAAGGTGGATATGGTCGGGAAGGGACGGGGAGTTGCCTCCCCCTCATTTTCAGCTCGGGGCCTGACCTTGCGACGCATGTAGGTGAACCAGGACATGGTGGTTTCAGAAGGTCTGCCCATGGATCATGGCCAGGTGCTCGACGATCGGTCCGATCGCCAGCGCCGGGAAGAAGGTGAGGCCGACGACGATCAGGATGACGCCGACCAGCAGGCCGACGAACAGCGGGCCGTCGGTGGGGAAGGTGCCGGCCGACGCGGGCACCGTCTTCTTTGCCACCAGCGAGCCGGCGATGGCCAGCGCCGGGATGATGACCAGGAAGCGGCCCATCAGCATGCCGATGCCGAGCGTGATGTTGTACCAGGGCGTGTTGCCGGTGAGGCCGCCAAAGGCCGAGCCGTTGTTGGCAGCGGCGGACGTGTAGGCGTAGAGGACCTCGGAGAAGCCGTGCGGACCGCCATTGCCCATCGAGGCGACGGCGCTCGGCAGCACGACTGCGATGGCCGTGAAGATCAGCATCGCCAGCGGCAGGCAGAGGATGGCGAGCATCGCCATCTTGACCTCCTTGGCCTCGATCTTCTTGCCGAGATATTCAGGCGTGCGGCCGACCATCAGGCCGGCGACGAAGACGGTGACGACGATGAACATCAGGATGCCGTAGAAGCCGGCGCCGACGCCGCCGACGATGACCTCGCCGAGCTGCATGTTGAGGATCGGGATCAGGCCGCCGATGGCGGTGAAGGAGTCATGCATGGCGTTGACCGCGCCGCAGGAGGCGGCCGTGGTGATGACGGCAAACAGCGCCGACGCCGCGATGCCGAAGCGCGTCTCCTTGCCTTCCATATTGCCGCCGTCGATGCCGAGCGCATGGACCAGCGGATTGCCCGATGCTTCCGCCCAGTAGCAGACGGCGACTCCGGCGACGAACAGCGCGCCCATGGCGGCGAGGATCGCCCAGCCCTGGCGCTGGTTGCCGACCATGCGGCCGAAGACGTTGGTCAGCGCCGCGCCCAACGCGAAGATGGTCACCATCTGGATCAGGTTGGAGATCGCGTCGGGGTTCTCGAAAGGATGCGCGGCGTTGGCGTTGAAGAAGCCGCCGCCATTGGTGCCGAGCATCTTGATGGCGACTTGCGAGGCGACGGGGCCGAGGGCGAGCGTCTGCCTGGCGCCCTCGAGCGTGGTGGCGTCGACATAGGGGCCAAGCGTCTGCGGCATGCCCAGCCAGACATAGACGAGGGTGAGCGGGACGCAGAGCGGCAGCAGGATGTAGAGCGTGCAGCGGGTCACATCGACCCAGAAACTGCCGATCGACTTTGACGAGGCGCGGGCGAAGCCGCGCATCAGCGCCACCGCGATCGCGATGCCGACGGCCGCCGAGACGAAGTTCTGCACGGTAAGGCCGACCATCTGCACCAGGTAGGACATGGTGCTTTCGCCGCCATAGTTCTGCCAGTTGGTGTTGGTGACGAAGCTGGCGGCGGTGTTGAAGGCGAGGTTTTGCTCGACGGCCGTCATGCCGGCGGGGTTGTAGGGCAGCACGCCCTGCAGCCGCTGAAGGGCATAAAGCAGCAGGAAGCTCGCCAGGCTGAAGACCATGATGCCGGCCGCATAGGTGGTCCAGTGCTGCTCCTCGCGCTCGCTGGTTCCCGAAATGCGATAGAGCCCGCGTTCGACCGGGCCGAAGACCGGCGATAGCAAGGTGCGCTCGCCATTGAAGACCCGGTACATGTAGCCGCCGAGCGGCTTCACCAGCAAAACGACGATCCCGCAATAGACGAGGATCTGTATCCAACCGTTGAGAGTCATGAGAATAGCTTTCCGTGCCTTGCGCCAGATGCGGTCAGAAGCGTTCCGGGCGAACGAGGGCGTATGTCAGGTAGACGAGCAGGAACAAGGTCACGCCACCCCCGAGGAAATAGTCGAGAAGCATTTTCGGACCTTTCGCTCAGAGAATGTCGCAGGCTTTGATGTAGGCGAAGGATAGGGCGAAGAACAAAACGCCTATCCCGATAACGATGACGTCCATCGCGCGTGGTCCTTATTTCCGGTTGGCTTCGGCCTGCCCGCGGTCGGCAGGGTCAGAGCGGCACAAGACACCGCCGCGACTGCAATGCGGAAGCCGCTACGGGGTGCTTGCCCCCGGGAATATGGATCGGAAGGCCATAAAGGTTCGAGACGGGGCGGACAGGAAAGAAATAGGAATCCCATAAAGATTTCGGACCGACAGGCGGCACTGCCTCTCACTGTCCCGCGGGGCACTTGCAGGCTGGCCCCGCCGGATTATCAATAGTCTCGAGGCACATTCTGCGTGGCCCCAGGCTTGGCGGCGCGCGGTCGATATTCCGAGGAAGGACAAGAAATGCTCGACATCGCACCATCGCAGCAGGCGGCCACCTGGCTCGGTTCCTTCGCCCGCACGCTCGAAGCCGGCGACATCGAGGCGGTGGCCAATCTGTTCGTCGAGGACTGCTACTGGCGCGACCTGCTCACCTTCACATGGAACATCAAGACCATGGAGGGCCGGGCGGCGATCCGCGACATGCTGGAGGCGACGCTCGCGACGGCACGGCCGTCGCGATGGAGCCTCACCGGCGACGCGAGCGTCGACGATGGCATCATCGAGGCCTGGTTCAGCTTCGAGACGGTCGTTGCCAGGGGCGAGGGGATCCTGCGCCTCAAGGATGGTCGCTGCCGGAGCCTGTTCACGGCGATGAGCGAACTCAAGGGGTTCGAGGAGCAAAGGGGTCCGGCGCGGCCGCTCGGCATCCGCCACAAGGCCGATCCCGATCGCGAGACCTGGGCGGAGGCGCGGGCACGCGAGGCACGCGACCTCGGTGTCAGGGAGCAGCCCTATTGCCTTGTCATCGGCGGCGGCCAGGGCGGCATCATGCTGGGCGCCAGGCTGAGGCAGCTCGGCGTTCCCGCGCTCATCATCGAGAGGAATGCGCGCGCCGGCGATTCCTGGCGCAACCGCTATCGCTCGCTCGTGCTGCACGATCCGGTCTGGTACGACCATCTGCCCTACATTCCGTTCCCGGAGAACTGGCCGGTGTTCACGCCCAAGGACAAGATGGGCGACTGGCTGGAAATGTATGCCCGGGTGATGGAGCTCAACTACTGGGTCGCCACCAAATGCGTCAGCGCCGCCTATGACGAGGCCGAACAGGTCTGGACGGTCGTCGTCGACCGCGTCGGCCAGCGCATCACGCTGAAGCCCAAGCACATCGTCTTCGCCACCGGCGCCTACGGGCCGCCGCGGCGGATCGACCTGCCGGGCGCCGAGGCCTTCAAGGGCGAGGTCCTGCATTCCAGCCAGTATGCCAGCGGCGAGAAGTTCCGCGGCAAGCGGGTCGCGGTCATCGGCGCCGCAAGCTCGGGCCATGATGTCAGCGTCGACCTCTGGGAGAGCGGCGCCAAGGTGACCATGGTCCAGCGCTCGCCGACCACGGTGGTGAAGTCCGACACGTTGATGGAGGTCGGCTTCGAGATTTTTTCCGAGAAGGCACTGGCGCGCGGCATCACCACCGACAAGGCCGACATGATCGTCGCCTCGACACCCTTCGCCCTGGTGCCCAAGGGCCAGCGGGCGCTTTACGATGTCATCCGGAAACGCGACGCGGACTTCTATGATCGCCTTCAAGCCTCGGGCTTCGCCATCGATTTTGGCGAGGACGAGACGGGGCTATTGATGAAGGCCTACCGCACCGGCTCCGGCTTCTACATCGATGTCGGCGCCTGCGAGTTGATCCTGAACGGCGAGATCGCGGTCAAGAGCGGCGTCGGCATCAAGTCGCTGACACCGAGCGGCATCCTGTTCGAGGACGGCAGCGAGCTTGCCGTCGATGCAATCGTTTGCAGCACCGGCTTCCAATCGATGAACGAGACGGTGGCGCAGATCGTTTCGCGCGAGGTCGCCGACAAGGTCGGTCCGTGCTGGGGCCTCGGGTCGGGTGTCAAGGGCGACCCCGGACCGTGGCAAGGCGAGTTGCGCAACATGTGGAAGCCGACGGCGCAGGAGGCGCTATGGTTCCACGGCGGCAACCTCGCGCTGTCGCGCTTCTATTCGAAGTTCGTGGCGATGCAGATCAAGGCGCGGATGGAGGGGATTGCGACGCCGGTTTATGGCGAGCCGAGCAACGCCGGGTAAGGTCGACCCCCACTCCGTCGAGCTTCGCTCGCCACCTCTCCCCCGATCGACGGGGAGAGGAAAGGCGCGAATTCGCCAACCCTGGCGCGCCCTTCCTCTCCCTCCGGAGGGGGGGAGGTGGCGCTGCGAAGCAGCGACGGAGTGGGGGAAGCCATTCGCCAAACGTGCCGCCACCGTAACCCGGGCATCTCCCCTCACGTGGGGGGAGATTGGCCAATCACTTTCCAAAATGCCTGGACGCTACTTCCACATGCGTGTGATGCGCATGCGGCTCGAAGCGTTCGGTCTCATTTTGGTCGCCGGCGTCGTTCGGCCACCATGTGCCGCCGATGACGATGCCTTCTGAGACCAGCCGCTGATCGGCGACCAACGCGGCGCCGACCGCGTCGACGAAGGTGAAGCGGCCGGCTTGCTGTTGCAGAACCGCGACGTCGCCGATGCCGCCGACCTTGAGCGTGCCAAGCTCCGGCCTGGCGATCGCCTCGGCCGGCCGCTGCGTCGCTGCGCGCAGAACTTCGGTAAGCGGCATGCCGAGCGCCATCAGCTTCGACATGCAGACGAGGATGTCGAAGGCGGGGCCGTCGACGCAGTAGAGATGCACGTCGCTCGAGATGACGTCAGGCGCAAGTCCCTCGCCGAGCATCGCCTTCGCGACTTCGAAGTCGAAGGAGCCCATTCCGTGGCCGATGTCGAAGATGACGCCGCGCTCGCGCGCCAGCCGCATGTCCGGGCGCACCGCGCCCGAGGCGAAGACCGGCGCGTTGGGGAAGGGGCGGAAGCAGTGGGTGAGGATGTCGCCGCGGCGCAGCCGGGGCAGCACTTCGGAGCGGCCGGGCGGCGGCTCGTCAATATGCGCCATCAGCGGCAGGCCGGCCTGATCGGCCGCCTCCAGGGCCAGGTCGACCGGGGCGATGCCGCTGGTGCCGCCGGCATGCTTGCCGGAGCGCACCTTGACGCCGACGACGACATCGGCGTGCTCGCGCACCGCGGCGACCGTCTCGCGCGGCTCGCAGAGCCGCAGATCGCTGCACTCGCCGACCGACACCGTCTGCGAGAAGCCGAAGATGCCGGCGAAGGAGATGTTGACGTAGGCGAGGATGCGGACCCTCGAGCGCTCGATGACGTGACGGCGGAAGCCGAGGAAATTGCCCGCGCCGGCGCTGCCGGCGTCGATGAAGGTGGTGGTGCCGCTCTTCGCCGCCAGCCGGTCGGCGTCGACACCGAGCGAGGTGCCGCCCCAATAGACGTGGCTGTGCAGGTCGATCAGTCCCGGCGTGACGAGGCAATCCCGCGCATCGATGACCTGCGTTGCGTGCTCGGCATCGATGGCGGCCTCGATCGCGGCGACATGGCCATCGGCGATGGCAAGGTCGCGCGGCGCATCGAGTCCGGAAGCCGGATCGATGACACGGCCGCCCTTGATCAGGAGATCGAATTGCATCGGGCCAACCTCCGGCTTGTTCGTTGTGGTGTCAGAGCGGTCGGTAGGCGACGGCTTCGACCTCGATCTTGATGTCGATCATCAGTCGCGACTCGACCGTGGTGCGGGCCGGCGGATCCTTGGGGAAATGCCTGGCATAGACGGTGTTGAAGGTGCCGAAGTCGCGCGCGTCCTCCAGCCACACCGTCGTCTTGACGACATCGTCCATGGTGCAGCCGGCAAGCGCCAGGGCCGCCTTGATGTTCTGAAGCACCTGCTCGGTCTGCTCGACGATGCCACCCTTGACCACCATGCCGTCGCTGCCGACCGGCACCTGGCCCGAGACATAGACGAAATCGCCGGCGCGGACGGCTGGCGAAAGCGGCACATGGGACGTTCCGAAACACTGCTTGGGCAAGGAATAGCCTCCTGTTCAGACATGGCAGGACGGTTGCTGGTCCCGCCGTTGCCGACCCTCTACCCCTATCGACGCGATCCTCCTAGTGCCCGCTGTTGGAAAGCAACATTCTTAGCGATGGATGTTGCTTTTTTACAGGCAGGCCAGCATCTTGCGCCGCCATGCCGGCCGCGACCCAGGAGAAAGAAAAATGACCTTCGACAAGAACCCGTTTCCGGCCGGTGACGCCGATCGCCACGCGCTGTGGGAAATGCTGGTGCGGCGCGACATCGATGCCTTTCTCTCGCAGGACTGGTCGATGGTCGAGGACGATTTCGTCGCCGAAAGTTTCTTCGGCATGCATGCGCATTTCCTCAACGACGCGGACGCCTGGCGGCTGCAGTTTCCGACGCTTGTCGCCTATCGCGACGAATGGCTGCGCCAGGCGAAGGAGACCGCGGCGACGGCATTCGCCGAGCCGCTGCGCGAGGCGCTGTTCCGTGTCACCAACATGCGCGACATCGACGTCGACGGCGATCGCGCGGTGCTGCACAAGAAGTTCAACGGTTCGGTCACCAAGGCGGACGGCAGCGTCGACAGGCTGAAATGGCAGACGCTCTATTTCTGCTCGAAGGCGGGCGGCCGCTGGAAGATAACGGGTTTTGTCGGCTACATGCCGCATCCGCTGGGAAGCTAGGCCGCAGCTGACGCCTTCGGCCTTAGGCTGCAGCTGAAGCCTTCGGCCTACTGCCCTTTGATGCTCTCGGCGATCTCGTGCAGCACCTTGCGGTCGGTGCCGTGCCGCTTGATGAGCGTGCGGGCCTGTTCCGGCGTGATGCCGGCTTCCTCGGCGAAATGCCTGACCTCGTAGTCCTCGTCGCCGGCCACTTGCGAACGGTCGCGGTTGTCGGTCTTCGTCTTGTCGTCGGCCATGACTGCGTTCCTCGTTCAACACGAGATAACGAAGAGGGTCGGGTGGGGTTCCCGGACCCTGGGATTCAACGCGAGCGCAGGGATGCGCAAGGAGCAAGCAGGCTCGGGCCTTAATGTGTCCGGTGGTCGAAAACCACGCCCATGGTCTTACCAATTGCCGCCATCAGGATCAGCTCGACCAGATGGTCGTCGCTGTCGTCGCAAGCCGGACCGATGCGACGGATGGCGTCGATCGCCGCCCGGGTCGATACGGTATCGCCGGCGCGGAATCTCGAAAGCGCAGAGGAAACAAGTTCTTCTGCCGTCGGGTCGATGGCTGCCACTTTCGGCACGATGGTCATTGGCCTCCTCCTGCCATGAACCCTCACACGGACAATGATACGCCAAAGGCCGGCCGGCGCCAGCGAAATGGTGGTCCGACCAGTGTCACTGGCGACAGCCTGCCGCCATTGCCTACCCTGTCCTCGATGATCCGCAACTACGCCGCTGTCACGAGCAACCGATGGTGTGCTTGGGCGGCGCGTCGTTTTCGTCCGGGTTGGGAACCGGGTCTTCGTCCGGAAGCCGCTCCGGTTCCGGCTCGCGCATCGGCTCCGGTTCGGGAAGCGGCGGCGGCGTTGGCATCGGAGTGGGCGTGGGATCGGGATTGGGAAGAATTGCCATCCTGTGTTGTCCCTGCGCTCGGTGTCTCAGGCGCGTTCGTTCAGGCTCGACGTTCGGGTGATGCGGGCAGAACGGCTGCGCCCCGCGCATGGTTCCGACTGACCTCTGCGCGCCGGCCGCGGCATGCGGTCACGCCGCCCCCGAAAATGATTCACGACGCGGCCCGTTCCGGGTCTTGCCGACCATCGGCGGCGCCATAATTCCACTTCAGGGGTTGGGTCATCTGCTGAAACAGGAGGCGGCCGTGAAACACCAAACCGTGGACCAACTCAATGCCGTTGCCGACGTTCATGCCGAAGCAACGTCTCTCTTCGCAACCCGAGCCCAACGCCTCGAACGCTGGGCGAAACTACTGGAACAAAATCTCGATCGGCGCCTCGTGGCGCTCACTGGCACCGAGTACACGGCGCCCGACCTGCGTGACAAAATGCGCTGCGCCGGATCTCCGATCGATGTCGCCTTCGAGGATCCGATCTTTCGCGCGCAAGGCCTGGCCGATGACACCTACGGCGAAGCCAGGCGCTTCTTCGAGCTGAGCGACTGGCAGCTGCACGAGATCGTCTGCCATTGCCATGTCGGCGCGTCGTTGCCGGCCAGATGGACTGCCTCCCGCGTGCGCGCGGCAATCTCTCCCGGATCGGGCGTCTTCGCCTGGCTGAGAGCCTTGTTCATCCACTGACAGGGTGGTGAGGCCGCCGACTTGAAGCGGCTCCGGTTCGACCTCGAACCGGACCGCTTTCATCGTGGATGGAGCGACGTTCAGACCGAAAGGGTCCTGCGCGGCCGGGCGCCCTTGCAGCCGAGCGAGCGACGATCGGGTCCGTCGCCCGGCGCGCCGGTCAAGTCGTTGTCTGGATGATCAGCGTCAGCGTGCCGTCGCCGTCGATGTTGGCCGCGACGACTTGCGAGGAGTTGAGCCCGTTGGCCTGCAACACGGACAATGCCTGCGGCGAGGCATCGACGGAACGCTGCAGCTCCAGCAGCTCGTCGGCGCTGGTCTCGGTGATCACGGCTTCCGCCTGCTGCTTGAGTTCCGCCGGCAGGTCCTCCACCGCGACGAGGGCGATGTTGGTGAAATCCTGTCCGGAGAGGTTCTGGTCGGGCGCCGGCTGATCCGGCAGCGCCTGCTGTGCCGGGGGCAGGTTCTGCTGCGGGTCGGCAAGTTGCGCCGAGGCCGGCTGGGACAGGGCGAGCGCAGAGAGCGCGACGATCGCCGTCAACATCCGCATCGTCTTTCCTTCCGTTCTTTTGGGGTGGTGTCCTTGCGACACAACCAATCCGCGGACCGATGGTTCCCGAATGAGGAAGGCACCAGAGCGGGGCCGCCACCCGGCGGCGCCATCAGGCCGAGATGGAACGTTTCGGACAGGCGTTCATTTTTCCAGATCACCCATTGGCGAGGGGCGCTGCAACGTGAGGAGAGAACCATGAAAATCAGGGATTGCATGACGCAGGCCGTTCGGGTCGCCAGTCCCGACCAGACCTTGCGGGACGCGGCTCGGGCCATGGCCGATCTCGACGCCGGTGTCTTGCCCGTCGGCGAGAACGACCGGCTGGTCGGAATGATCACCGATCGCGACATTGCCGTTCGCGGCGTCGCGGAAGGCAAAGGCCCGGATACGAAGATAAGGGAGGTGATGAGCGCGGAGGTGAAATATTGCTTCGACGACCAGGAAGTGGACGACATCCTGCGCAACATGGGTGACCTGAAGCTTCGGCGGATGCCGGTCCTCAGCCGCGACCACCGGCTGGTCGGCATCATTTCGCTCGGCGACCTCGCCACCAGCAGCAACGCGGCATGGGCCGGCGAGGCGCTTGGCGGCATTTCACAGCCGGGCGGCGAGCATTCACAGACCGCGCACTGACGGATCACGCCAGCGCGTCTAAAGCGAGCCCTCAGCGCCAGCCGAGGGCTGGCGCGACGAATTTGAGGATCGCCTCGATCACATGCGCATTGTAGGCGACGCCGAGCTGGTTGGGCACGGTGAGAAGCAGCGTGTCGGCCTCGGCGATCGCCTCGTCCGCCTTTAGTTGTTCGATGAGTACGTCCGGCTCGGCGGCATAGGTGCGGCCGAAGACAGCGCGCTTTTCGGGCTCGATATAGCCGAAATGATCCTCGCCTTCGCTGTTGCCGAAATAGGCGCGGTCCATGTCGTTGACCAGCGCGAAGATGCTGCGGCTGACCGAGACGCGCGGCTCGCGGCTATGGCCGGCCTCGGCCCATGCCTTGCGGAAGGCGCGGATCTGCTCGGCCTGCTGGATATGCAGCGGCTGGCCGCCCTCGTCGAACTTCAGCGTCGAGCTCTGCAGGTTCATGCCAAGCTTGGCCGCCCATTCCGCCGTGGCGTTGGTGGCCGCACCCCACCAGATCCTGTCGCGCAGGCCCTCTGACAAAGGTTCCAGGCGCAGCAGGCCGGGCGGGTTGGGGAACATCGGCCGCGGATTGGGCTGGGCAAAGCCGTGGCCGCGCAGTACCTCGAGGAAGACCTCGGCATGGCGCCTGGCCATGTCGGCGTCGCTCTTGCCCTCCTCGGGCACATAGCCGAAATAGCGCCAGCCATCGATCACCTGCTCCGGCGAACCGCGGCTGATGCCGAGCTGCAGCCGGCCGCCGGCGATCAGGTCGGCGGCGCCCGCGTCCTCGACCATGTAGAGCGGGTTCTCGTAGCGCATGTCGATGACCGCAGTGCCGAGCTCGATACGGCTGGTTTTGGCGCCGGCAGCGGCCAGCAGCGGGAAGGGCGAGGCGAGCTGGCGGGCAAAGTGGTGGACGCGGAAATAGGCGCCATCGGCGCCCAGCTCCTCGGCGGCGACCGCAAGGTCGATCGACTGCAGCAGCGCATCGGCCGCCGAGCGCGTCCCCGACTGCGGCGACGGCGACCAATGCCCGAACGACAGAAAGCCAATTTTCTTCATGGGATTACCGGATGCGGGTGGAGGATTGGGCAGAATGCGATCGCATATAGGGTTTCACGCGGTATCGCCGCAAGGTGGCCGCTGGTTCCTTCGCAAGCGCGTGACGCTCGCACAGACGGCTCCATCATTGCATGCTGGGTGAAAGCGCGATGACAATCGGATGGTCGCTGAGCGTAATTTCGAGCGAACGCACGTTGCTCAGTGTTTGGACAGGCTCAACGCCAATTGTTGGATCGTAGGTTGTCACCGACGCGCGTGTGTCGCCAAACTGGACCGTCACATCGTCCTGACCGCTCAATCGTTCGTCCCACACGATAAGTTGGAATGTGCCGTCGCTGCGTTGCAGGAGCAGCTCGTGCACGGTCTCGGGTTGGTCCGCGATCGTGAAGTCGAGCTGGCCGGGTTTGGCGAGGGTACCCTTGTCCGCCAAAATCGTCGTGAGGTTGTGAAGGTAGATCGCGGCCTTGCGGGGTGAATAATCGGGTTTGAAGAAGCCGAAGGATTGGTTGCCGTCTTCGTCGGTACGGTCCCGCAACAGATAGACCGATGTATAGGCGTAGCCGCGCTTGAACTGCGCGAGGTACATGCTCATCAAATTCAAGCCATGCATTTGTTCGGTGACGCTACCTCCGATCGCAACCCCGGTCTCGGTCGTGACACGCGGCAGCGTATTGAGTTGCTCCTGGGTGTAGCCCTGAAATCCTCTGCCCCAGGTGACGCCGAAATTGCCGAATAGCCCGTCCACTCTGGATGCGGCGGTTGGATCTGCAGCGTGCCACGTCTTGTTGTCCGCCGGATATGGCGAATGCGAGTGATAGATGTAGTTGTGCAAATTGGCGTAGTCGGCATACTTCGTGCCGTCTGGCATCCGGGTTTGGGCGTCGGGCGGGATCGTAAGGAACTGAAGGCCGACATTGTCTCGCTGCGCGCCGGGTTCCGAGATCGACCAGACGGGATATTTCGCGAGCACCGGATCACTTTTGACGGCCTGGTAAAGATCGCGCTGAAGCTTTGCGACGGCCATCCACGAAGCCTCCGTACCGCCGCCGCTCTCTCCCTGATAGGTGACACCCCAGTTGTTCGGCTCGTTGTTGCCCTCGAACGCAAGCAGCGCGCCGGCTTCGGCAAGCACTCTGCCTGTTTCAACCAGCTTTTTCACATCGGTCCCGCCACTGACCAATCCCCAATTCAGACGCGCGCCGGTTTCACGATGCAGATCAAGAAAGGTCTGGATGGTTGTGGGACCCTCGTCGCTCAAACCTTCTATTCCCGCCCTGACCCATCGAAAGCCGCAATAGCGGACCATTTCGATCGTCCTGGCCAACGGCTGGCCTCGATCGGGGAATGTGCTGACGACCCCGATGCTATTGAGAAAGTCGTTCGTCGCAACGGCGGTTTTGGGCGCTGCAAGCGAATGGTGAGGCGATATGAGCACCACAGCCAGCGCCAGACACCCGCCGACGAGGGAGCGAAGCATTTTGGAAGGGACGATCATCGCCTGGACTTCAAGCCTCTCCGGGAAGAGTAGGGTCTGCGCGCGTGCGCTGCTCCCGCCGTCGCTGGTACATCCGCAGTCGGGTGCGGACCTAAGCTTGAACCAGCCAGTGCTGGAGGTCCCGCGCCAGCGAAGTTACAGCCGCATCGGCAGTTCCTCAATTAAGGCTAAGTGCGGGTGGCCGTCATCCTTTTTGGGGGCGTGACCGGCCGGCGGTGCCATCGTGACAGCCAGGCTTTGCGAGGTGGCCAAAGAGGTGATGATCGAGGTGGCAGCGGCCCACGAGGGAGTGGCAATTCCGGTGGTGGAGAAATGACGCCGTCGGTCCAAGGCGGTGGTTTCACACTTTCGCCTTGCGCCAGCCGGTCCACTCCGCGTTGCGAACCAAAATGTCTGATTTTCAGGGCTCTAGTGGCCTGCTGCAGTGATGGCGGAGAGAGCGGGATTCGAACCCGCGTTACGGTTTCCCGTAAACACACTTTCCAGGCGTGCGCCTTCAACCACTCGGCCACCTCTCCGTCCTTGCATGGCGCGCCGGCCGGTTTTGCCGCGCGGGTTGGGGATATGCGGTCCCTTGGGAATTTTCGGGCGGTATTTCCGCACCTCGAGCGCCCTCAACCGGCGGGCACTCCTTCCCCGCACCTGCAGCGTCGAAGCAGCAGGCGCGGGGCTCATCTAGTCGATCCCGCGGCGAATGCCAAGCCATAATGGCGCTTTGTCGGCTTTGCCGCATAAGGGATCGCTCGCTAGGCCCCGGCCGCGGCTTCGCCAGGCTCCCGGCGGGCCGAATGATGTGCACAGGCCGGGTGTCACAGCCTGTCGTTGCTTGACTTCGCCATCCGTCCGCTGTCCTTGTCGATACAAGGCTTTGCGGGGGCTCAGTCCGGAGATGACTTCGACCAACCAGGAGCCGGCGGCGCGGCCGGATAGCGGGCTGTCCTACGTGCCCGTGGCGTGGCTCGTCATCGTCATGGCCATGTCGGTCTACGGCCTGATGTCGACATGGCGGCTGATCGGCGAACCCAGCCTGCCGGAAAGCGTCTTCTTCCTCATCTATGGCGGCCTGATCGCGGGCATCGTCACCATATTGTGGGGGCTTTACCTGCTCGGCCTCGCCTTCAGCCGCTCGGCGCGCTTCCCGCGCCATTTCACCATCTGGCAGGTTGCGACCATCCTTTGGCTCTTGGCGCGGCAGGCCTATGTGCTGCTCACGCCCGACTTCGTCTTCTCGGCGAGGAGCCTCGTCTTCACCGGCGGCGAAATCGCCATCGGCCTGCTTTGCCTCTATCTGCTGCGCCGCGGCGCCGGCGCCGATGCGGTCTATGCCAATGCGGAAACCGAACGGCCGTCGGTGCTGGTTTCCGTGGTCGCGGCCTTGCTCGGCATCATCCTTGGCGCGGCGATCGGCGCCTGCGCCGGCTTTGCCGCCGGCTCGCTGATCGCGGATGCCACCGATATGAGCTGCTTCGAGGGCGCCTGCGGCTATTTCGCCGTGTTCATCGGGCTGGCCGGCCTGATCGCCGGCGCCATCGCCGGCGGGCTGTTCGCGGTCTGGCGCGTCAACCGCAAACGCAAGCCGGCGGCATAGCTCAAATTCGCGTGTCGCGATTGCCGGCAAGGCGCGCACGCTCTATCTCTGCGACGGGGAAGGGACGATGCCCCAGGCTCTCGCGATGGGCTTGGCACCTCGTCCCGAGGGAGGATGGTCTCGATGCTACGCTTCATCTTTCGTCTCGCGGCGATGGTCGCGCTTTCGGTTTCGGTGATCATGGCGGTGGTCGACGCGACGCGCTCGGTGGCGGCCTCTGCGCTGGTCATGACGCCGCTCAACACGAGCTGGCTGGCGGTATCGCCAGACACCCGCGCGGCCTTCGAGACCTACGTGCGCGACAAGGCCAGCCCGCTGCTGTGGGATGGCGTCATCGCCTGGGTGCTCGCCCAGCCCGGTTTCGCGGTGCTCGCTGTGGTGGCCTTCCTGTTCTACGCCATCGGCTACCGGCGGCAGCGGCGGGGCGGCGAGTTCGCCGCCACCTGACGTCGTCCGCGCCGGCCCCAAGGGCCGCCGAAGAACGGATGATGCGCCGCGCCGCATGCCGGCGCCATGCTTTTCCAAAAGGTCAAAATTCCGCGTGAATTTTGTTTCGGGCCGTGCCAGATTGGCCGCGAGCGGGAGGGGCATACTTCCTGCCAGACGCCGTCTGCCCGCCGGAGAACCGGGCTGTCAGGCGGTGCGTAACGGAAAAATAACCGACAGGGTGTGGATCACATGAAACGTATCGTTCTTGGCCTTCTGGCCGCAACCGCAATGGTTCTTCCGGCTTTCGCCGCGGATATCCAGCCGGCGATCCTCTATGATCTCGGCGGCAAGTTCGACAAGTCGTTCAACGAGGCATCCTTTAACGGCGCCGAGAAGTTCAAGACCGAGACCGGCATCGCCTATGTGGAATTCGAGGTCTCGAATGCCACCCAGCGCGAGCAGGCACTGCGCCGCTTCGCCGAGGACGGCCGCAATCCGATCGTCATGGCCGGCTTCTCCTGGGCGGACGCGCTGGACAAGATCGCCACCGAATTCCCCGACACCAAGTTTGCCATCATCGACATGGTCGTCGACAAGCCCAACGTCCGCTCCGTCGTCTACAAGGAGCAGGAAGGCTCTTACCTCGTCGGCGTGATGGCGGCGATGGCCTCGAAGTCCAAGAAGGTCGGCTTCATCGGCGGCATGGACATCCCGCTGATCCGCAAGTTCGGCTGCGGCTATGTCGGCGGCGCCAAGTCGGCCGGCGCGACCGATGTCATCCAGAACATGACCGGCGACACGCCCGCCGCCTGGAACGATCCGGCCAAGGGCGGCGAGATCGCCAAGACGCAGATCGACCAGGGCGCCGATGTGATCTACGCCGCGGCCGGCGGCACCGGCGTCGGCGTGCTGCAGGCGGCCGCCGATTCCGGAAAGCTCGGCATCGGCGTCGATTCCAACCAGAACGGGCTGCAGCCCGGCAAGGTGCTGACCTCGATGGTCAAGCGCGTCGACGTTGCCGTCTACAACACCTTCATGGATGCCAAGAATGACAAGTTCACCGCCGGCATCAACGACCTCGGCCTCAAGGAAGGCGGCGTCGACTACGCCATGGACGACAACAACAAGGCGCTCGTCGACGATGCCATGAAGACGGCGGTCGAAAAAGCCAAGGCCGACATCATCGCCGGCACCGTCAAGGTGCACGACTACATGTCGGACAATGCCTGCCCGTATTGATCGGCTCTGATCTTCAGCAATGCGGACCGCCGGGTGAAAGCCCGGCGGTTACTTTTTTGCCGCCGCCGGCGTCCTAAGTGTTTGTTTTGACGCAATTGCGGACGGAAACCGTTTCACACTTTTCCTGGAATTGCTCTAGGGCACAAGCATGCCGTCGGCAGACCATGCACCGGTGAGATAGCCGAGCGCGAAGGCGGCCACCAGCGCCATGGCGATGGCAAATCCGCGCCGGCCGCCAAGGGCGTGCAGGCCGACGCCATAGGGCGGGCGCTCCAGCCTGCGGATCATCGTTGGCCCCGCTTCCTCGCCGCTGTCGCCGCCACCAACGCCGGCAAGCCGCATCTGCGGCAATTCGGCGATGCGCCGGGTGACCAGGTCCCAGCGCTTGTCGGTCGCGCCGTCCGCCGGCGCGGCGGGGTCGAAGGCGCGCATGCGCTCGGCCAGGCGCAGCACCGCGTCGCGGAAGGCGGGGTCGATTTCCAAATCGCGTTCGGCGCGCCGGCGCTCGACGTCGTTCATCAGGCCGAAGACATAGTCGCCGGCGCGGGCGATGCGGTCGCTTTCACTGGCCATGCGGCTGTCCCTCCCTCACCAATGCGGCGGCTTGGTGACCGGCACGTCGGACGCGGCCTGCTCCTCCAGGGCCAGGAAGCGGTCGGTAAGCGCGCTGAGCTTGCGTTCCATCCGCTCGATCACCTTCCACTGCTCGGCGATCTGGCCTGACAGTTCCTCGATGGTCTTTTCCTGCTCGGCGGCGCGGATTTCCAGCGTCGTCAGCCGGTCGGCAGGCATGATCATTTCAAAACCCCGGTCTGTTGCGCTCACAGGCGATGCGTCCGTCGCGTTCCCCACATTAGCGAATGTGAAGGTCCCGGCCACCTTCGAAATTGACAAGCACGCGGGGATTTGTCGAGAGTGGACAACCCCCCGGCCGATTGGCAGGGGCGGGGCAGCATGCTAGGCGTTTTGACCAAGCGATAAAAAATAAGAGTGGGACAGGCTGCATGGCGCAAGCCGCAATCGAACTGATCGGCATCAACAAGAGTTTTGGCGCCGTGCGCGCCAACCGCGACATCAATCTGGAGGTCGCGCGCGGCACCATCCACGGCATCGTCGGCGAGAACGGTGCCGGCAAGTCGACGCTGATGTCGATCCTCTACGGCTTCTACCAGGCCGACAGCGGCGAGATCCGAGTCGGCGGCCAGCCGGCGTCGATCAAGACGCCGAACGACGCCATCGCGCTCGGCATCGGCATGGTGCACCAGCATTTCATGCTGGTCGACAATTTCTCGGTGCTGGAGAACGTCATCCTTGGCGCCGAGAGCGATGCGCTCTTGAAGCGCAGCATCGCCAAGGCGCGTTCCGAGCTGGAACGGCTGGAGCGCGAATACGGACTGGAGGTCGATCCCGACGCGATCATCGAAGAACTGCCCGTCGGCCTGCAGCAGCGCGTCGAAATCCTCAAGGCGCTCTATCGCGGCGCCGAGATCCTGATCCTCGACGAGCCGACCGGCGTCTTGACGCCAGCGGAGGCCGACCACCTGTTCCGCATCCTCAAGCAGCTGAAGGAGCAGGGCAAGACGGTGGTGCTGATCACCCACAAGCTGCGCGAGATCATGGCCATCACCGACACCGTCTCGGTGATGCGCCAGGGCACGATGGTGGCGACCAGGGTGACGAAGGAGACCACGGTCGGCGAACTCGCCGAACTGATGGTCGGACGCCGCGTGCTGCTCAGGGTCGAGAAGGGCGAAGCGGAAGCCGGCGCCGTGAAGCTCGCGGTCAAGAACCTGACGGTGAAGGACCAGCGCGGCGTCACCATGGTCGACGACATTTCCTTCGACCTGCGCGCCGGCGAGATCGTCGGCATCGCCGGCGTGGCCGGCAATGGCCAATCCGAACTGCTCGAGGCGATTTCCGGCATCCGCCATGCCGTCTCCGGCTCGGTCATGCTCGACGGCAAGCCGATCGATCTCACCGGCAAGGCCGATCCCGGCGAACTGCGCGACCGCGGCCTCGCCCACGTGCCGGAGGACCGCCACCATGTCGGGCTGGTGCTCGCCTTCGAGGAGAACGAGAACTCGATCCTCGGCTACCACGACGACGAGCGCTATCTGAAGGGGCCGCTGCTCGACATCGACGCCATCCGCAACGACGCCAAGGACAAGATCGCCAAATACGACATCCGTCCCGCCGACTGCCGGCTGAAGACGGCCAATTTCTCCGGCGGCAACCAGCAGAAGATCGTGCTGGCCAGGGAGATGGAGCAGGATCCGGGCGTGCTGATCGTCGGCCAGCCGACGCGCGGCGTCGATGTCGGCGCCATCGAATTCATCCACAAGCGGCTGATCGCCATGCGCGACCAGGGCAAGGCGGTGCTGGTGGTGTCGGTCGAGCTCGACGAGATCCGTTCGCTGTCCGACCGCATCCTGGTGATGTTCGCCGGCCGCATCGTCGGCGAGCGCGGTCCGGAAGCGACAGAAGGGGAACTCGGCCTGCTGATGGCCGGGGTCGAGCAGCGGGAGGCCGCGCAATGAGCACGCCTTACGCAAAACTTCCGGCCTGGGCCGACTACGGCCTGATCCCGGTGATCAACCTGTTCGTTGCCTTTGTCGTCGCCGGCTTCGTGGTGGTCCTGGTCGGGGAGAATCCGTTCCGCGCCGCGGTCATCCTGGTGCAGGGCGCCTTCGGCAAGGGGACGGGCATAGCGTTCACGCTGTTCTACGCCACCACCTTCATCTTCAGCGGGCTTTCGGTGGCGGTCGCGGCGCATTGCGGCCTGTTCAACATCGGCGGCGAGGGCCAGGGCTACATAGCCGGGCTCGGCATCGGCGTCGTGTGCCTCGCCTTCGACAGCGTGCTGCCATGGTGGCTGACCTTTCCGCTGGCGATCGTTGCCGCGGCGGCGATGGGGGCGCTGTGGGCGCTGATCCCGGCCTATCTGCAGGCCAGGCGCGGCTCGCACATCGTCATCACCACCATCATGTTCAACTTCATCGCCGCCAGCGTCATGGTCTATGCGCTGGTCGGCTTTCTGAAGCCGCTCGGCTCGATGGCGCCGCAGACGCGCACCTTCCTCGACGGCGCGCAATTGCCGAAGCTCAGCTGGGTGATCGAGCTGTTCGGCGCCAAGATCCGCTCGGCGCCGCTCAACGTCTGCTTCCTCCTGGCGCTGCTGATGGCGTTCCTGGTCTGGCTGCTGATCTGGCGCACCAGGCTCGGCTACGAGATGCGCACCTATGGCCACAGCGCGAAGGCGGCGCGCTATGCCGGCATCTCCGAAACGCGCATCGTCATCATCGCGATGATGATCTCGGGCGCGCTGGCCGGCATGATGGCGCTCAATCCGACCATGGGCGACCAGCACAATGTCGCGCTCGATTTCGTCTCCGGCGCCGGTTTCGTCGGCATCGCGGTGGCGCTGATGGGACGCCTGCATCCGGTCGGCATCGTGCTGGCGGCGATCCTGTTCGGCATGCTCTACCAAGGCGGCGCCGAACTCGCCTTCGAGATGCCGGCGATCTCGCGCGACATGATCGTCATCATCCAGGGCCTGGTCATCCTGTTCGCCGGCGCGCTCGAACACATGTTCCGGCCCTATATCCAGGCGCTGTTCGCGTCGATCAGTCCGAAGACGGTCGGCATCGAAGCGGTCAAGGGGAAGGGCGCCTGAGATGGATTTCTTCATCGCCATTGTTCAGATACTCGACTCGACCATCCGCCTGTCGGTGCCGCTGTTGCTGGCCTGCCTCGCCGGGCTCTATTCGGAGCGCGCCGGCGTCTTCGATATCGGGCTCGAGGGCAAGATGCTGGTCGGCGCCTTCGCCGGCGCGGCGGCCGCCTCGGTGCTGCATTCGGCCCTGCTCGGCCTCGGCACGGCCATCCTGATCTCGGTCGCCTTCGCCATGGTGCACGGCTTTGCCTCGATCACCCATCGCGGCAACCAGATCGTGTCCGGCGTGGCGATCAATTTCATCGCCGCCGGCTCGACCATCATGCTCGGCCAGCACTGGTTCCAGCA